>NZ_JBFTSG010000070.1:0-41942 GCF_056399885.1 Cupriavidus sp. 01L45
CCCCGGCCCCTTCCCTACGCACCACAAACGCCACCGCCCCGGCCCCTTCCCTACGCACCACAAACGCCACCGGCGTCTCCCCCCATCGCTGCGATGGCACCCCTACCACGGCGCAGTCCACCACTTCGGGATGCTGCAGCAGAATGCCTTCGAGATCGCTGGGGTAGATATTGAAGCCGCCGCTGATGATCATGTCCTTCTTGCGGTCCATCAGCGTGAGGAAGCCATCTTCGTCAAAGCGGCCGACATCGCCGGTGCGGATAAAGAGCTTGCCGGTGGCGTCGCGCCATTCCGCGGCCGTGGTCTTTTCCGGCTGCTTGTGATAGCCCGCCATGATGATGTTGGAATGCCCGACAACCTCCCCGATCTCGCCCACGGCAACCTCGACGCCGTTGTCGTCGATCAGCCGGATGTCGTGCCCTTCCATCGGCTTGCCGACGGTATGGAGCTTGTTCGGGAATTCGTGCGCCGCCAGCACGCAACTGCCGCCGCCTTCGGTCATGCCGTAGTACTCCACCAGGCCGCCCGGCCAGCGCTTGAGGATCTCGCCCTTCAGCGCGGCCGCGAGCGGTGCGCTGGTGGAGAACTTCATCTTGAATGCCGACAGGTCGTATTCGCCGAAATCGCCGCGGGCCATCAGGCGCTGGTATTGCACCGGCACCAGCATGGTGTGCGTGACGCGATGCCGCGCCGCCAGTTCGAGATAGCGTTTCGCATCGAACTTTGGCATCAGCACCGCGGTGCCGCCCAGCGCCAGCGTGGGGATGAAACTCACCAGCGTGGTGTTGGAGTAAAGCGGCGTGGAGATCAGCGTGACCGCCTCGCGCCCGTAGCCGCCGCTTTCCTGGACACGGCGAATCTGGTTCCAGCGCAGGGCGTGGCCGTGCACGATGCCTTTTGGCGTTCCCGTCGTGCCCGACGAGTAGATGATGTTGAACACTTGCTCCGGCCTGACGGGATGCTCCCGCGGGCGGCTGCCTTGCGGCGCCAGCCAGGCTTCGAAGGACAGCCCGGCGGGCGCGCCGCCCAGGCCGACGAGCCGGGCCTGGATGTCGTCCCTGACCGGCGCGATCTCGCGCAGGACATCCGCATCGGCGAAGAGCAGCCGTGCATCGGAGTCCTGCACCATGCCCGCCAGGCTGGCCGGCGTGGAGGACGGCGCGAGCGGCACCAGGGCGACGCCGGCGCGCAGGCCGCCGATCAGGATCGCCGCGTACTCGACGGAAGCTGCCGCGCACACGGCAAGCGCAGCGCCGGGCTCCAGGCCGTCACGCTGCAATGCGGCCGCAACGCGGTCAACCAGTTCGTCGAATTCGGCATAGGTGAGCGAACGGCGGTCGTCGACCACCGCAACATGCCCGGGTTGCTCGGCCGCGTGCAGCCGGACGCAGCCGGCCAGGTTGCCAATCGGCTGCGCCAGAAGTTCTGTGATGCCCATGGGAATTTCCTGTCTCCACTTGACGTCGCGACCGGCCGTTCTGGAAGAGCGGCCGGTCGCGCGCAGATTTATTGTCCTGAACGGCCGGGCACCCGGCGTTCATCCATGTGCCCGCCGGTTTTACGGCTGGCCGGGGAGAATTCTCGCATGGACGCGGCAAGGCTGCCGCGGGTGATGCCCGGCGCGCGGCGGGACTGGGCGCATCCCCCGCACGCTTGCAGGAAAACAGGAACCTGTCGCGGCGCCTGATGCGCGGCGTTTAGAGCGGGCCACTATCCCCGATCCAGTATGGCGCGCGCCCATAGTACTCGTGCAGCGTGGCGCCCCACTGCGGGTCGGCCATGGACGGCCAGTTGTCCTTGTCGAAGCCCGGCGCGTCCTTGATCCGTTGCGCGGTCACGCCGATGCGGAAGCACTTCTCGTCGGCGTCCAGGGTGAGCGCGCCCCAGGGAATGGCGTGGAGGGTGTCGCCCATCCCGAGAAACCCGCCGCTGGTCAGCACCGCGTAGGCAATGCGGCCGCCACGTACGTCGAGCATGATCTCCGAAATCTTGCCGACATGCTCGCCGTCGGAGGAATAGACTTTGTCGCCTTCCAGCGTCGAGGCCGCCATGACGTCCGGGCCGGGGCCGTCGCCGATCCCGCCTCCGACAATGGCCGCGCCACGGCCGGCGGCGGTCGCGCCACGATTGAGTGCATTGCGATCGAGTTCATTCATGTTCGTCTCCTGATAAGGGTCGTGCCGAAGTGCGCGCAACGAACATGCCAGGACGGCGTTGCCGGCGGCATCGCCTTTCCGGCCTCCGGGTCACGGGAAGAATTACAAAGCCGGTAATTTTCCATGCCTTGCGCCGGCCCGGCGGCATGGCTGCCCACCGGCCTTGCCGGCGGCACGCGCGCCGCGTCACCAAGGCTGGCGCATGGCACGGAACATGCGCCGAGCATATGACCTCGCTTGCGCCGACCCAGGACGCGCAGGCGAATGAGCCGCCAGGTCCACGCTGCGTGCAGCGCACGCGGCACCCTCGCCCGAACGCCCCCCCTCTCAGGAGCACCACGAATGGAAACCCAAGGCAATACCCAATTCCCCGCCCAAAACGATTCGCCGGGTTTCGCCGGCAAGGTAGGCGCGGCAACCGCAAACGTCATGGACGCGGCTAAAGACGCCGGCAAACAGGTCGGCACGGTCGCACGGACCGAAGCCTACGGCCTGAAGCGGGAGCTCGATGACCTGATTGCCCGTATCCCCACCTTGTCGGGGGCTGCGCTGGATCAGGCCAAGGAAGAGTTCCTGAACAAGATGAACGCTACCCGGGACGCCGCGAAAGGCATTTCCGATAACGTGCGCCAGCAACTCTCCCAGCGCGCCGAAGACACCGCCGCCTACGTCAAGGCGCAACCCCTGCGCTCGATGGGCATAGCGGTCGGGGCCGGCATCATCCTGGGCCTGTGGATGTCCAACCGGAGCGGCCGCGCCACAGGCTGAAACCCGGACCACGCCCGCTTGCGCCCGGCCGGGCATCCCGTGCCGGGCGCCATCATGCGGACGCTTCGTAGTCCACCTGGTGCCGCGCGATGCGCAGGTCGCCAAGCTCGGCCTTCACGCGCAGGTGCTCCGGATGGCTGGCGTAGCCTTCCAGCGCCGATTGCGACTCGAACTCGGAGTACAGGACCACGTCGCAGGCGTAGTTGACCCTGCTGGCGTCCACGCCGACCTCCAGGTGGCGCAGTCCCGGGATCCGGCCGCGCAGCCCTTCGAAGGCAAGCTTCAGCCGGGCCACGCCGTCCTGCTTGTCCACTTCGGTTTCCCCGCGCAGGTTCCACATCACGATGTGTTTGACAATGGGCACGTCTCCTCCTTTCCGGATCTCAGGCCGGCGGAAAACCGGCCTTCTGCGGCCACAGGTTGGCAAAGGCATGGACGGTCGACTGCCCATACACACCGGCCTTGGTAAAGGGCTCGGCTTCCAGCCACGCCTGCGCTTCCGCCCGCGAGGCAAAGTCGATCACCAGCAGGCTGCCGACCATGGTGGCGCCGTCGTCGCCCAGCAGCGGGCCCGCAAAGGCGACGCTGCCCGCCCTGGCGCCCAGATAGGCCTTGTGCTCCGGGCGCACCCGGGCGCGCAGTTCGCCGGTGCCGGGCTTGTCGAGAAGATGGAATACAAACAACATGCGGGCTTACCTCCGTGTTGACGATGACGTTGACGATGAAGCCGGCGCCGACGGCGCCGGGTTGAGGATGAAATCGAAGTCCAGCGTGTAGAACGGCCTGGCGGATGCCGTACCGTCGGGCGCGATGCCGGGCTCATGCCGCACCCAGTCTCCGATCAGGGAACTGCGCACACCGAAGACCGCATCCGAATCCAGGTACTCGCCGCCCTCGCGGAACACATGGGTGATGAGCGTCTCGTACCCCGGTGCGGTGATCATGAAGTGCAGGTGGGCCGGGCGCCACGGGTGGCGGCCCATGGCGTCGAGCATGCGCCCCACCGGCCCGTCGTGCGGGATCGGATAGCACTCCGCGACGATCGACTTGAAGTGAAAGCCGCCGTTGGCGTCGGCGGTCAGCGCGCCGCGCCCCTGATGGCCGTCGCGCCCGCTCTGCTGCACGTCGTAGAAGCCATCGGAATCCGCCTGCCACACTTCCAGCCTGGCATGGGGCACCGCCTCGCCCGTCACGCTCCTGACCTGGCCGCTGACGTAACACGGCTCGCCGGTCATGCCGTTGCCCACATCGCCGCCCAGTTCATACTCCGGCGCGCCATCCACATAGAAGGGCCCGAACACCGTGGCCTCGGTGCAGCCGCGCGGCTTCTTGTGGTTCTGCGCCGTGACCAGCGTGGACAGGCCCAGCGTGTCGGACAGCAGGATGAACTCCTGCCGGCTGTCGGTGCAGGTATGGCCGATTTCGGTCAGGAACCTGATCCCTTCGGCCCATTCGGCCTCGGTGAGACGCACCTCGCGGGCAAAGGCGTGCAGATGCTGGACCAGGCTGGTCATGATCTCCTTGAGCCGCCCGTCCGGCATATCGGCGTGCCGCGCCAGCACCGCCTGGGTAATGGTTTCTTCGTCTAGATTGCGCATGGTGTCTGTTCTCTGGTTGTCGATCTGTCGATCGTCCGGGCGCCGGGCTGTGAATCTCAGGCCTTGGCCGCATCCTCCCAGCGCGGGCAGCTGCGCTTGCTCGCCGGGACATCGATCGATTGGTAGTTCGTCTTGTCCACCACCGTGGCCGGCAGCACGATGCTCTGGATGACCGGCATGCCGCGCAGCTTGCGAATGGCGGCCATCGTGCCCAGGCAGCCCTGGGCAAATCCATTGTAGTCACCGGTCGCGAGCAAGGTACCCGCCTTGATGGCATCGATCGCCTCCTGGGTGCCGTTGATGCCGGACACCAGTGCCTTGCGGTTGGCGCCCTGCAGCGCCTCGATGGCGCCGATGGCCATGGCGTCGTTGGCGGCGAAGATGCCGTCGATCTGCGGGTACGACTGCATCAGGTTTTCCATCACCTGCAGCGCCTGCAGGCGCTGGTAGTTGGCCGGCTGCGACGCCAGCAGCTTGACGCCGGGGAACGCCTTGAGCGCGTCCTGCATGCCCCTGACGCGGTCGATATTGGTCAGCGAGCCCTTGATGCCCTCGAGCAGGATAACGTTGCCTTTGCCGCCCATGGCCTTGAACAGGTGGGAGGCGGTCTTCAGGCCGAGGTCGTAGTCGCTCGCGCCCACGAAGGAGACGAAGTTGCCGACCTCGCTCTTGTCGGTGACGTTGACCACCGGGATGTTCGCCGCGTTGATCTTCTTCACGCCCGGCCCCATCGCCTTGTAGTCCACCGGAACGAAGACGATGGCGTCGGCCTTCTTGACGATCACGTCTTCGACCTGGCTCATCTGTTCCGGGATGCTGTCCGGCTTGGTCGGGATGTAGTGGGTGACGCGGGCGTTCATGCTCTTGGCCGCCGCGTCCGCGCCCTGGCGCACCACCTGGAAGAACGGATTGGTCTGGTTCTTGGTGAATACCGCGATGCGCTCGCCGTCCGCGTGGGCCGGCGCCGCCAGCATGCCGAGGGCCAGCACGCCTGCCAGTTGTTTCAGGTTACGTAGGTTCATGTTGTCTCCTTGGTTTTTGATGAAGGGCCATGCGCGGCGGCGCCCGCCGCCGCGCCGGCAGGATTGCGGCCTGACTTACGGCCTGACACCCAGCCGCTTGCGCGACAGCGTGTCCAGGAATACCGCCAGCACGACGATCACGCCGGTCACCAGGGGCTGCCAGTTGGCGCTCACGGTCAGCAGGTTCATGCCGTTGAGCACCAGCGTCAGGATGATGGCGCCGACCAGCGTGCCGGATACGCGGCCCACGCCGCCGAACAGCGAGGTGCCGCCGATCAGCACCGCGGCAATGGCGGGCAGCGTCAAGGCCTCGCCGATGTCGCCCTCGGCCGAGTTGAGCCGGGCCAGGAACACCAGGCTGGCGATGCCGGCCATCGCGCCGCTCACCAGATACACCAGCACCAGCCGCCGCTTCACCGGAACGCCCGAAAGCCGGGCTGCCACGGGATTCGCGCCGATGGCGTAGATCTCCTGCCCGTAGACGGTCTTCTGCGACATGGCGGTGCCGGCCACCAGGAACAGCAGCATCAGGTAGACCGGGACCGGCACACCCAGCAAGTAGCCGCTGCCGATGGCGCGGAACGCCGGCGGAAAGCCATGGATGGTCTCGCCCGCCATGAACCAGTAGGTGACGCCGTGCAGCACCCACAACATGCCGTAGGTGGCAATGAAGGGCGGGATGCGCAGCATGGCCACCAGCAGCCCGTTGGCCAGGCCGATCAGCGCGCCGGTGCCAAGCCCCGCGCCCACGCCGAGCGTGGTCGATCCCGTGGCCTTCATCACGGTGGCCGCCACGCAGGCCGACATCGCCACATTGGCGCCCACCGACAGGTCCAGCCCGCCGGTGAGGATCACCAGCGTCACGCCGGATGCCAGCAGGAACAGCAGGCTGGCCTGGCGCAGCACATTGAGGATATTGCTCAGCGTCAGGAATGCGTCGGACGCCACGGCAAGCAGCAGGCACAGCAAACCGAGCGCAAACAGCCGGTAGGCAAACGAGCGGGCATCCGCCGAGAGTGGCGGGAACAGAGTCGCCGTGTTCATGCTTTCCCCTTGAAGGATTCGATCAGCAGCACCACCAGCACCAGCACGCCGATCGCCGCCACCTGCACCGACGACTGCACGCCGACGAGGTTGAGCCCGTTGCGCAGCACGCCCACCGCCAGCACGCCCAGCACCGTGCCGGGCAGCCAGCCGTTGCCGCGGTCGAAGGTGGTGCCGCCCACCGCCACCGCGGCGATGGCATCGAACTCCAGCCCGATGGCCGCCGTGGGATGCCCCGCGTTCATGCGTGCGGTGAGCAGCAGCGCGGCCACGCCGGCCATCAGCCCGCCCAGCACATACACCGCGATGAGACAGACATTGATGCGCACGCCGGAGAACTTGAGCGCCTCGCGGTTGCCGCCCAGCGCGAACACATAGGCGCCGAAGCGGGTGCGGTACAGCAGCCAGTGGAACAGGCCGTAGAACGCCACGGCGATCCAGATGGGAAAGGGAATGCCCAGCAGTTGCCCGGAATAGATCAGCGGGATGGTGTCGCCGATGCCCACCACGCTCTGGCCATCGGTGGCCACCAGCGCCAGGCCCTGCGCGGCGCCGAGCGTGCCGAGCGTCGCCACGAAGGGCGGAATCTCCAGCCACGACACCAGCGCGCCGTTGAGCAGCCCGAACGCCAGCCCGGTCAGGAGCGCCGCGCCCAGCGCGAGCGGCAGCGATCCGGTGGACACCATCACCATGGCCAGCACCACGCCGCACAGCGTCAGCACGGCGCCCATCGACAGGTCCAGGCCTTCGGTCATGATGATCAGCGTCATCGGCAAGGCGATCAGCAGCAGGATGGTGGATTGCGTGCCGATGTTCAGCAGGTTGTCCACGCTCAGGAAGCCCGAGCCCGTGGCGCTGAATACCAGCGAAAGCAGCAGCAGCACCCAGACCGAGCCGGGCAGCTTGCCGAACGGCCGGCCCGGCTGCCGCGGTAGTGCGTTGGTATCAAGCATCGTTCATCCCCAGTTGCAGAATGCGTTCTTCGGTCATCTCGCCATGCGCGACCTCGCCGGCGATACGGCCGCCGCGCATGACGTAGGTGCGGTCGCAGACATTGATGATTTCCGGCAGTTCGGAACTGATCAGCAGCACGCCCGCGCCCTGCCTGACCAGGCTGTCGATCAGCGCAAAGATCTCCGCCTTGGCGCCCACGTCGATGCCGCGCGTGGGCTCGTCGAAGATGAACAGCCTGGCTTGCGCCACCAGCCACTTGCCGATCACGATCTTCTGCTGGTTGCCGCCCGAGAGGAATTGCGCAAGCTGGTCGCCATCGGGCGTGGCGATGCGCAGCCGCGCGATCTCGCGCGCGGCCAGCGCCTCGGCCTTGTCGGCGCGATACCAGCGCGAGGGAAACGCGCGCCGCAGGCCGGCCAGCAGCAGGTTGTCCCGCACCGTGCGGATCAGCGCCAGCCCTTCGGACTTGCGGCTTTCCGGGATCAGCGCGGCGCCCAGTTCGCGGGCGCGGTCCGGCCCCCCGGCGAGCCGCTGGCCGAAAATCCTGATTTCGCCCTGCCGGATCGGGTCGGCGCCAAACACGGCGCGCGCCACTTCGCTGCGCCCCGATCCCACCAGCCCCGCCAGGCCGACGATCTCGCCGGCGCGCACTTGCAGGTTGATCTCCGTGATGCCGCTGTCAGCGCTGACGTTGCGCACATCGAGCGCCACCTCGCCCGGCTGCGCGCCGCGCTCGCGGCTATAGCTCATATCGACCTTGCGGCCCACCATGCGCGCCACCAGCTCGTCCGGCGAGGCGTCGCCGGGCAGGCAGGCGCCCACCTTGCGGCCGTCGCGCAGGATGGTGATGCGGTCGCCGAGTGCGAAGACCTCGGCCATGCGGTGCGAGATGTAGATCATCGAGACGCCATCCGCCTTCAGCCGTGCGATCACCGCGAACAGCTTCTCGGTCTCGCGGTCGGACAGCGCGGCGGTGGGTTCGTCCAGCACCAGGATGCGGGCGTTCTGCGACAGCGCCTTGGCGATCTCCACCATCTGCTGCTGCGCCACGCCCAGTTCATGCACCGGCGTGCGCGTGCTCACCTCCATGCCGAGGATGTCGAGGATGCGGCGCGCTTCGGCGTGCATTGCGGCGGTGTCGACGGAGCCGGGAATGCGGCCTGCGGGCTCGCGGCCGAGGAAGATGTTCTGCGCGATGTCCAGGTAGGGCACCAGCGAGAATTCCTGGAAAATCACCGCAATGCCGAGCCGCATGGTGTCGGCCGGGCTGGCGATCGTCACGGGGTTGCCCTCGTGATAGAACTCGCCGGCATCGGCCACATAGACGCCGCACAGGACTTTCATCAGCGATGACTTGCCGGCGCCGTTCTCGCCCAGCAGCATATGCACTTCGCCGGGATAGATGGTGAACGACACGTCGTCCAGCGCCTTCACGCCCGGAAAGTGCTTGCTGATTCCACGCATCTCGAACAGCGGCGTGATTTCCGTGATGGCGTTCATGATGCGAGCCTGTGGATCGCGCCGGCGCCGATGCCGCGCGTGGCAGGTTGTCGATGCATGGTCTCCTCCTTTTCTGGTTGGTGGTTCTTCAGGCGCTGGTGGCGGATTGATGCGGCCGCCGTCCCTTTCGCCCCGGGACATCCCTTGTTCCCTACCGCCCCGCCGCCAGCCGTTCGCCGGACTCGCGCAGCCTCTCAAGCTTGCCCGCCAGCCCGTCCACCAGCAGCCGCCCGTGGCGCTTGCGCGCCCGGCCCGCCACGAACACGCTGTCGATGTTGGCCAGGCTCGCCTGCATCACGATGGCGCTGACGGGGTCGTGCAGCGGCATCATGTTGAGCTTGCGCGCGTCGATCAGGACCAGGTCGGCCTGCTTGCCCACGGCCAGCGAGCCGATGCGGTCTTCCATGCCGAGCATTCGCGCGCCGGCCAGCGTGATCCAGTCCAGCGCGTCGCGGCAGCTCGCCGCATGGGTGGGGCCGATGTCACCGTGCTGTTGCCGGTAGGCGGCATGGTCCAGCGCACGCTGTACGCCCAGCGCAATCCGCGCGGCAATGAACATCTCGCCGGACAGACCCGATTCCAGGTCCACGCCAAGCGACGGCGCCGCGCCCAGCCGCATCAGCCGGCCGGTGATCGGGAAGCCATGGCCCTGCGTCAGTTCGTTCTCCGGCGTCACGGAGAAACTCATCCCCAGGCCGACGAAACGGGCAAGCTGTTCGTCCGTCAGGTTGTTGCCGTGCACGATATTGATATGCGGCCCGAGCAGCCCCGCCCGCTCCAGCCGCTCCCACCCATCCGGCGTGCGCGCGCTGCCGCCGCCCTGGTGCAGGCTGGCCAGCAGGCCGAACTCGCGCGCCAGGGCAAAGTCGTGCAGCGCCACGTCCAGCGTCGAGTAGTGCGGGCCCAGGATGGCCAGGCCGAGGCTAAGCAAGGACGAGCCTTGCAGCCGCTTTGACAAGCGCTCCACCTCGCTGCGCGGGTGCGGCATTTCCCAGAACGGCATGGCGCCGGGCTTGGGGTCGGGCTTGGGCGAGCCGTGCAGGAAGGCCGCGCGGATGCCGGACTGCGCCAGCGCGTCCAGCGCGGCATCGCTATGCGCCGGGGTGGGATTGTTATGGCACCAGTCCACCAGCGTGGTGGTGCCGCAGTCCAGCTGGTTCCAGGCGCCGGCGAGCGTGGCGATGCCAATGTCTTCCGGTGTGAAGCGCGTGGCCAGCCCCGCGTGCATCTGCCGGAAATACCCGGTCAGCGTCCAGCCGGAAGCCACCCCGCGCAGCGCGGTCTGCCAGGTGTGCATATGCGCGTTGACGAAGCCGGGCGCCGCGATAAAGCCGCGCGCGTCGATCCGTTCCGCGTCACCCGCGTCGATGCGCGGCGCGATCGCGGCGATGCGCTCGCCTTCGATCAGCAGGTCGCCGGTGAACTCGCCAAGGGTGGGCTCCATCGTGACCAGGGTCGCCCCGCTTACCAGGATGCGTGACATGAGCGCTGTCCTCCTTAACGCGAAAGGCAAACAAGACGCGGGGGACAAGCGAAGCGGAATGCGAGCATGGAATGGTCTCCTTGGCGCGGCGGCGCTGCCGGTATCCGGCGCGCCACTCTGGCTTTCTTCGGGTGGGCTGTCGTGCCGTGCGCATTCGCCGCCAGCGGCGGAATCAAGCACCTGACATCCGTTGGAACAAACTCTATACTCCCGGAAAACGGAAAAAAACGACGGATCAGGAAATCTTCTTTCCACCTGGCGAGGGAATCCGGCCAGGACAAGGGAGGAGAAGCCGCACACGGGGAGACGCAAGATGGACCGCTGGACCGAATTCGAACTGTTCGTTCAGATCGCCGAACTGGGCAGCATCACCAAGGCTGCCGAGAGCCTGGACATTTCCAATGCGGCGGCAAGCCGCTACCTCGCTTCGCTTGAGGAGCGCCTCTCGGCGCGGCTGATCGAGCGCAACACGCGGCGGCTGTACCTGACCGACGTGGGGCACGAGTTTTTCCGGCGCTGCAAGGGTGTGCTGGCGGAAATGAAAGAAGCGGAGGCGGCCGTGAACGCCAATGTGCTGGAGCCGGGCGGCACGCTGACCATCACCGCCTCGCTGTCGTTTTCCATGAAACACCTGGCGCCGCTGCTGCCCGACTTCACCGCGCTCTATCCGAAGGTGGACGTCAATATCCTCGCGGCCAACCGCTACTACGACATCATGGACAGCGGCATCGACCTGGCCATCCGCACCCGCGAGTTCGAGCCCGACTCCGGCCTCACGGTGCGCCGGCTGGCGGAGACGCGTCGCATCCTGGCCGCTTCGCCGCGCTACCTGGGCCGCATGGGCACGCCGCGCGAGGTCGAGGACCTGCTGCGCCACCAGATGCTGATCTACTCCTACGCGAACCGGCCGCACGAGATGACCTTCACCCGCAACGGCGAGGAGAAATCAGTCACGGTGCGCAGCAAGCTGGAGTCCAACGACGGCCAGGTGATACGCGCCGCCGCGCTGGAAGGCCTGGGCATCCTGGTGCAGCCCAAGTACATCGTCTATGACGATATCGTTGCCGGCCGGCTGATCCCGGTGCTGGACGACTGGGACCTGCCCCGGCTCACCATCAATATCGCCTTCCAGAGCCGACGCTACCTGGCCGCCAAGGTGCGCTTGTTCATCGATTTCCTGGTGGCGCACTTCGAGCGCATGGACTACGAGCGCAAATGGACATCGTGAGGCCGCCGCGCGCTAGGCACTCACCGCCGGCAGGCCGGCGGTGAGCCGCGCCGACTTGATCACCGCCGCGTAGTCGTCGGCGGCCATGCCCTGCGCCGCCGCGCCCTGCAGCATCTGGCCGAGCAGCGCCGTGAGCGACAACGGCACGCGCAAGCTGGCGCCGGCGTCCAGGATCAGCCCAACGTCCTTGAGCATCTGGTCCACGGTGAACGTCGGCGTGTAGTCGTTCTCCACCAGTTGCGCCGACTTGGCCTTGACGATAGGCGCGGCCACCGCGCTGGCGGTGATCACGGACCACATGTCCTGCCATTTGAGGCCGCCCTTGGCGCCCAGCGCCAGCGCTTCGGCAAGCATGCCGGAGGTCAGGCCGATCATCAGGTTCACCACCAGCTTCATCAGGCGGGCTTCCTCGGCTTCGCCGAGGTAGAACTGCGTCGGCCCCAGGGTTGCCAGCAACGGGCGCGCTATCTCGTACGCCGCCGCCGGACCGGAGACCAGCGCCGTCAGTTGCGCGGCTTCCGCCATCTTGTTGTTGCCCGATACCGTCACGCGCAGGTATTGGATGTTCCGCTGCGCCAACATGGCGGCAACGCGGGCGGACGCTTGCGGCGACACCGTGCTGGTATCGATATACAGCGTGCCCGGCGCGGCCAGTTCAGCCAGCCGGGCACCGACCGCCTCGAAGGCCGCGTCGTGCGGCAGGGAGCTGATTACGACATCCTTGCCGGCGATTGCCTCCGCCAGCGAGCCTGCCACCCCGAGCCCTGCCTGACGGGCAGCTTCCAGCACCGCGGGGGACTGGTCGAAGCCTTCGACCGAGTGGCCGGCCGCGGCCAGGTGGCGTCCCATGGGCAAGCCCATCTTGCCGGTTCCGATGAAGCCGATCTGCATGGTTTGTCTCCAGTTCGTTGTGTGCTTGGCGTGATTGCGCGGCGGTTGCGCGCCGGTTGCGTCTCAGTCCGGGCGCAGGCCTTCAAAGGCAGCCTGCAGCAATTCGCGAATCGGCGCGCTTTCGATGGGGCGCGGATTCCAGTAAGGGTTGGCCAGCGCGATTTCGGCGGCACGGTCCAGGTCCTCTCGTTTCATGCCGATATCGCGCAGCGCGGTGGCCGCGCCGTGGCGGGCAGCCAGGTCATGGAGCCCGCGCGCCGCTGAAATGTGCTCGCTGCCAAGGGCACGCCGGATCCTCGCCATCGCTTCCGGCGCGGCACCGGCGTTATAGGCCATGGCGTGCGGCAGCACGACCGTATGCGTTTCGGCATGCGGCAGGTTGAAGCTGCCGCCCAGCGTATGGCACAGCTTGTGGTGCAGCGCCATGCCGACGCTGCCCAGCACCGAGCCGCAGAGCCACGCGCCATAGAGGCAATCGGCGCGGGCATCGAGATCGGACGGGACCTCGCAGATGCGGGGAATCGCGCTGGCCAGCGCCCGGATTCCCTCCTCGGCCATCAGCGACGTCACCGGGTTGGCATCTTCGGCATACAGGCCTTCCGCCGCATGGGCGATGGCGTTCAGCGCGCTGGTCACGCTCATGGCAACCGGCAGGCCGACGGTAAGTTCGGGATCGTAGATCACGGTGCGGGGCAGGACGCGCGGGTCGCGGCCGGTCTTCTTCAGGCCGGCATCGGTGATGCCGTAGATCGGCGTCATCTCCGAGCCCGCGTAGGTGGTGGGAATCGCCAGGATGGGCAGCCCGGAGGTCAGCGCGATCGCCTTGCCCAGCCCCGTGGTCGAGCCGCCGCCGATGGCGATCGCGCAATCCGCGCCCAACGCCTGCGCGTGCCTGGCAGCCGCGCGCGCGGTCTCGAGAGGCACGTGCATGATGGCGCCGGCGTAGATGCCKGCCGAGAGCGGCCCCAGCAATTCCGCAACGCGCAGCGCCTCCTCCGTCTGGTTCGGCGTGCACAGCACCAGCGCGCGTTGCGCACCCATGCGCTCCACCTCCTGCGCAACCTGGCTCAAGGTGCCCGCGCCGAACAGGACGCGCATGGGCTGGGCCGTATAGACAAACGACTTTGGCATAGGCTTGGTCTTCCTCCGGATCGGTCTGGATCTGCGCCCGCTCCGCGGGTCTTGCCCGCGCCGGGACCTGCAAGCGGGCAGGCGGCGCGCGCGGACTCCGCAGACTCGTTACGCACGTTAGCCTTCCGCGTGGCGGAAAGAAATGCCGGGAAGGGAAAACAGTCTTGACGGGAAAGGAAGAATCGCGGACACACGGCGCAGTTGCCAGGGATTGCGCGGGGACCGCATGGCCAGCGCGTTCGCCAATGCCGAGCGCACCAGAGCGCACCCGAACGCACATGACAGCCCGCGCCGCCGCTGCTCCGTGCCGAACGCGCACCAACTGATCCTGTTCGGCCCGCATCAGGGGCGCTAGCCTGATGGCTACCCACAAGCCCCTCGCCGGCGGCGGCGACATTGCCCGTTTCCCGCACGGCAAACCTGGAAGTGCCCCATGTACTTATATGATGAGATCGACCAGCAACTGGTCGACCAGCGCGTTACGCAATTCGCCGGCCAGACCGAACGTTTCCTCAGCGGCCAGCTCACCGAAGACGAGTTCCGCGTGCTGCGCCTGCAGAATGGCCTCTATATCCAGCGGCATGCGCCCATGCTGCGCGTGGCGATTCCCTACGGCATGCTGGTGTCCCGGCAACTGCGCAAGCTGGCCGAGATCTCGCGCCGCTGGGATCGCGGCTACGGGCACTTCAGCACACGCCAGAACATGCAGTTCAACTGGCCGCGCCTGGAAGACGCGCCCGCCATCCTGGCGGAGCTGGCCACCGTGCAGATGCATGCGATCCAGACCAGCGGCAATTGCATCCGCAACACCACCACCGATCATTTCGCGGGCCTGGCGCCGGACGAGGTCGTGAACCCGCTGGTGTGGTGCGAGATCATCCGCCAGTGGTCCATGCTGCATCCGGAGTTCGCCTTCCTGCCGCGCAAGTTCAAGATCGCCGTGAGCGGCGCCACCACGGACCGGGCCGCGGTCGGCGTGCACGACATCGGCCTGCAGGCGGTGGAGCGCGACGGCGAACTGGGTTTCCGGGTCTGGGTGGGCGGCGGCATGGGCCGCACGCCGATGGTCGGCAAGCTGATCAACGCCTTCGTGCACTGGTCCGATCTGCTGACCTACCTGCAGGCCACGCTGCGCGTCTACAACCTGCACGGGCGGCGCGACAACAAGTACAAGGCGCGCATCAAGATCCTGGTGAAAGACCTGACGCCCGGCGTGTTCGCGCAGCAGGTTGACGAGCAATGGCAGCGCATCCGCGGCGGCCCGGATACGGTCAGCACGGACTTCGTGAAAGGCGTGGCCAGCCGCTTCACCACGCCGGATTACGATCCCGGCGCGGCGGACGAGCCCGGCCCCGGCCCTGCCCTGACGGCGGCCCAGCCCCGCTTCGCCCGCTGGCTGCGCAGCAATGTGCATGCGCACCGCGTGCCCGGCTACGCCGCCGTGACCGTGTCGCTGAAAGCCACCGGCGCGCCCCCCGGCGACATCACCGCGGACCAGATGGATGCGGTGGCGGATATGGCGGACCGCTACGGCTTTGGCGAGCTGCGCGTCTCGCATGAGCAGAACCTGATCCTGGCCGACGTGCGCCGCAGCCAGCTGTACGCGCTATGGCTGGAGTTGGATGCCTTGCGCCTGGCCACCGCGAATATCGGCATGCTCACCAATATCATCGCCTGCCCGGGCGGGGATTTCTGCTCGCTGGCGAACGCCGTGTCGATTCCACTGGCGGAGGCCATCCAGCGCCGCTTCGACGACCTGGACTACCTGTTCGAAATCGGCGAGCTGGACCTGAACATCTCCGGCTGCATCAACTCCTGCGGGCACCATCACGTCGGCCATATCGGCATCCTCGGCGTCGACAAGGCCGGCGAGGAGTGGTACCAGGTCACCGTCGGCGGGCGCCAGAACGGCGCCGCCGGCCATGCCCTGCTTGACCAGCACAAGGGCGGGGGCGCGGCCATTGGCCGCATCATCGGCCCGTCCTTCGCGCGCGATGAAATCCCCGACGTGGTCGCGCTGCTGATCGACACTTACCTGTCCCTGCGCGACAGCGAGGCGGAGCGGTTTATCGACGTGGTCGAGCGCGTCGGCGTGGATCCCTTCAAGCAGGCGGTCTACCAGGACCCGAGGATCGTCGCGCGGCGGCAGCAGGCGGAGGTGGCCCGTGCCTGAAACCCAATTCCTGCCGCAGTCCGACAAATTGAACAACGTGATCCGCAACGGCCGGCTCGAAGCCGACATCTGGCGCGCCTTCGTGGCGGACGAGAGCGTGGCCGGCTCGACCATGCCGCCCGACGAAGATGGCTGGCTGGTCACGCTTGACACCTGGCGGGCCACCCGCGTCGCCTTGCGCGCGCGCCGCCATCCGGTGGCCGTGTACCTGGCGCCGGATGCGGAACCGGAAGACTTGCTGGACGCGGGCGCCACTGTCATCGATGCGACCGGCATCGCGCACCTGGCGATCGACTTCCCGGTCTATACCGACGGGCGCGGCTATTCGCTGGCCCAGTTGCTGCGCACGCAATACGGCTGGCGTGGCGAGCTGCGCGCGGTGGGCGACGTGATGATCGATACGGTGCACTACATGGCCCGCTGCGGCTTCGATGCGTTCGCCGTCAAGCCGAGCCACGACCCGCAGGCCGCCCTCGCCGCGCTGGGCACGTTCACGGTGCATTACCAGAAGACGTACGCATCCACGTCCACCCTGGCGGCATAGGCGCGGGACGCTATCTTGCCAGCCACCCGCCCAGCAGCGCGTTGACTGGCTCGTGCGCCTCGTACTGGACCCAGTGCCCCGCATCCGGGATGATGCGGCCCTGCCGCTGCACGCTGCCCTGCGTCATGGCCGCCACCGCCGCGGCCGGGTCGGCCGTCACATCGTGCTCGCCCCATGCAAGCAGCACTTCGCCGCCGAAGCGGTCCAGCGCGTCGCGCAGGCCGCCCGCGCGCGAGATGTTCTTGCTGCGAAAGCGTGTATGCCGGCATGACTCGGTGTGCGCGTACAGGGCCATGGCATCGACCCTGGCCGGGTCCGCGATCATGAACGCCTCCAGGTTGTAGCGCATCGCCTGCGCCAGCGCCGCGCCGTCCGCCGCCTTGCGCCAGTCCACCAGCGCGCGCTGCTGCCGGCGAATGCCGCCGTGCCCGGCCGAACCCAGCAGGGCAAGCCGGCGCACCGTGCCAAGCGCGGCGGCCACGTTCGCGGCGACCAGCCCGCCGAACGAGAAGCCGGCGAGGTCGATTTCGTCCGCGCAGCCGGGCAACTGTCGGATCGCCGCCGCGAGCGTGCCGGCCATGACGGACAGATCGCTGACGATGTCATCCGACTCGCCAAAGCCGGGCATGTCCGGCGCCCAGACCGTGCGTTGCGCAGCCAGCGCCTCGATATTGCGCACCCAGTGCAGCCAGCTGCCATGTCCGCCATGCAAGAGGATGACCGGGCGCCCTTCGCCGAAGCGACGCCAGACCACCCGGCAGCCGCCGGCACCGGTCACGATCCGTTCCGCCCGATGCGCCAGGGCGGCCGCCTCCGCCCGAGGCTGTTCCGGGTTGACAGGGGTATTGCTGCTTATCTGGGTCATGGGCATGGGCGCGCGCCGGCTTGCCTCCCGGCGCGGCCGATTGCCTTGGCGAACGTGGAGAAGCCGGCCGCGCGAGAAACGGTTCCGATCCCGGATCATAGCGAATTCCGGATGTACCCTCCCCGGCCAGGCGAAGCGACATCCGGGCAACCGGGCAACCGGGCAGGGCCAGCGTGCGGTCAGGAACGCGCGAGGGCTGCGTCGCCCCGGGCGGCGGGCCGCGCCGGCTTCGGGATATGCCCCTTGACCGCAAGCAGCGCCACCAGCACCGCGGCCATCGCCGCGCCAAGCATGCCGAGATAGGACGACGCGCCGCCTGCGGTGATCACCGCCGCGCCCGCGAACGCGCTCAGGATCGCCCCGAGGCGGCCGAAGGCCAGCGCCGATGCGGTGCCCGTGGCGCGCACCGCGGTGGGGTACACGAAGGCGCACAGCGCGTACATGGTCGACTGGACCGCATTGACGAACATGCCGTGCACGCCCAGGCCAAAGATCAGCAATCCCGTACTGTGGCGCACGTCCACGCCTTGCAGCAGCAGCGCGCTGGCCGCCCCGCCGGCGCAGCAGATCGCCAGCGGCCAGCGCGAGCCGAAGCGGGTGATGGCCACCGCGCAGCACAGCGCGCCGATGACGCCGCCGAGGTTGTAGGCCGTCAGGCCGGAACCCGCGACCGCCACGTTCAGTCCCTCCGAGGCCAGCATGGTCGGCAGCCAGCTAAAGGCGCTGTAGACCGCCAGCAGGCACATGAAGAAGGCGCACCAGATCGCCAGCGTATCGCGCGCCTGCCCAGGCGCGAACAGCGCGCCGAAGCCCTTGCGGCGCTCCGCATCGCGCTCGGCCAGGTCGGTGAAGACGGCGTCCGCCGGCAGCGGCCTGGACATGCGGCCGAGCAGCCGGCGCAGCTCATCCCAGCGGGCGGGACGGCGCACCAGGAAACGCGGCGACTCGGGCAGCACCAGCATCAGCAGCACGCCCAGGCCCAGCGGCAGGGAGCCGCCGATAAAAAACAAGCCGCGCCAGCCATAGGCCGGCAGGACAACGCTGGCGAACAGGCCGGCCAGCATGCCGCCAAGCGGCACGCAGACGATGGTGGCCGTCACCGCCAGCGTGCGGCTGCGCGCCGGGGTGAATTCGGCCGTCATGGTGGTGGAGCTTGGCAACGCGCCGCCAATGCCAAGCCCGGCGATCAGGCGCAGCACGGCAATCGTCGTGGTGTCCGGGGCAAAACCGATGGCGCAGGTGGCCGTGCCAAACAGGAAGACGCTGCCGATCACGGCCCACCTGCGGCCAAAGCGGTCCGCGAACAGGCCGGCGCAGGCGCTGCCGATGCCCATGCCCACCAGCCCCGCCGCCACCGCGGGTGCGAAGGCGCTGCGCGTGATGCCCCATTCCTTGATCAGCACGGGAATGGCGAAACCGATCAACTGGCCATCGAAGCCGTCCATCACGATGGACAGCGCCGCCAGCACCACGACGATCTTCTGCATGGTGGTGTAAGGGCCGTCGTCTAGTACGCGTCCCACATCGATCGACGCGCCGGCTTGGGTATGCATGGGTGTCTCCTGTCGATTGGCGTCCTGGCGGGCGCCAGCGCCTTTTGCTCTTGTATCGGGTTTCAAGAGTGGCGTGCCGCCACTCAGTGCAGGACCGGACTGGCATCCAGCCCGTGGCCGCCCGCCCGGGTCTCGATCAGCCGGACGAGTTGCATCAGGGCTTCGGTGCGCGGCACGGGCACCCCGTGCCGCTGCGCCGCGGCCACGACGGCGCCGTTGATCGCATCGATCTCCGTGCGCCGGGCGGCAAGGATGTCCTGCAGCATGGATGGCTTGTGGCCAATGTGGTACTCGATGGCGTGCAGCACGCTGGCACCGACCTTATCCGCATCGACAGCCACGCCATGGCTCCTGGCCACGGCCAGCACCTCGCCCACCACCGCGAAGGCGAGCGCCGGACCATCCGGGATGCTGCCCAGCTGGTCCACCGTGCTGCCGGTGACCGCGCACAGGGGATTCAGCGCGGCATTGAACGCCACCTTTTCCCAGATCGCGGCCCACACGTCGGCATCGGCCTTGCAATGCATGCCGGCGCGATCCAGTGCCGCTACGGTCCCCGCCACGACGGACCGGTCCACGCCATCGGCGCTCATCATCCGGATCACGCCCTCGCCATGCGACTGCACGTGCCCGGGGCCAACCAGGTCGGCCGGCCATGTGGTGATGCCAATCAGCACCCGCTGCACGGGCACGAACCCGCAAATCGTCTCGACGCTGCCCAGGCCATTCTGCAGTGTCAGCACAATCGTCTCCGGCCCCAGCAGGTGACGCACGCCCGCCATCGCGGCGCGCGTGTGCATGGCTTTGGTGAAGACGATCAGCAGGTCGGGAATGGCGCCGGTCTGCTCCGGGCGCACGGCCTGCATGCCGTGCACCCGCCGGTCCGCCTCATCGGTCTGCAGGCGCAGGCCGTGGCGGCGGATCGCGTCGAGATGCGCGGCGTTGATATCGAGCAAGGTAACGTCATGGCCCGCTTCGGCCAGGCGTGCGCCAAACAGCGAGCCCATGGCCCCTGCCCCGAGGATTGCGATCTTGATCATTGGCTTGGCGGCCGCGGCGCGGCGCTGGTTGCATGGATGCGTTCGTGCGAGGCGGCAAGCCCCGCTGCCTGGAGACTAGAACGGGTAGTGGCGCGGCGTCGTCTGCACCGTGACCCAGCGCAGGTCGGTGAACTCGGCGATGCCGGCCTGCCCGCCAAAGTGGCCAAACCCGCTGCCCTTCACGCCGCCGAAGGGCATCTGCGCCTCGTCGTGCACCGTCGGGCCATTGACATGGCAGATGCCGGACTGGATACGCCGGGCCACATTCATGGCCCGCGCCACGTCGCGGCTGAACACGGCCGACGACAGCCCGTACTCGTTATCGTTGGCGCAGGCAATGGCCTCGGCTTCGCCGTTGACGCGCACGATGGCCTTGACCGGGCCGAACGACTCTTCCGCGTAGATCCGCATTCGCGGCGTGACGTGATCGAGCAGCGTCGCCGGCATCAGGGTGTTGTCCGCCTTGCCGCCGCACAGCAGCTTCGCCCCTTTGGCGAGGGCGTCGTCGATCAGGGCATTGCAGCGCTCCACGGTGCTCATGCCCACCACGGAGCCCAGCACGGCCGGTCCCTTGCGCGGATCGCCCAGCGGCAGCGCGCTGGCCTTGGCCGCCAGTTGCGCGACAAAGGCGTCGGCAATCTTGTTGTCGACGATGATGCGCTCGGTCGACATGCAGATCTGGCCGGAATTGGCGAACGCGCCAAAGGCGGCGGCGGCCACGGCGGCACCGATATCGGCATCGTCCAGCACCAGCAGCGGAGCCTTGCCGCCCAGTTCAAGCACCACCGGCTTCAAATGCCTGGCGCAGCTTGCGGCGATGACCTTGCCCACCCGGGTGGAACCGGTGAAGTTCACGCGGCGCACCGCGGGATGGGCGATCATGGCTTCCACCAGTTCGCCCGCATCGGCCGGCGCATTGGTGACGAAGTTCACCACGCCCTTGGGCAAACCCGCTTCCCGCATGGCTTCGATGATCAGCCCGTGCGTCGCGGGACAGATCTCCGACCCCTTCAGCACCACGGTATTGCCGCAGGCCAGCGGCAACGCGATGGCACGCACGGCCAGGATCACCGGCGCGTTCCACGGCGCCATGCCCAGCACCACGCCGGCCGGCTGGCGCACGCCCATGGCCAGGCTGCCCGGCACGTCGGACGGAATGACCTCGCCGTGGATCTGCGTGGTCAGGCAAGCCGCTTCGAGCAAGCCGGCCGCGGCCAGGTGCACGTTGAAGCCGGCCCACATGGCGGATGCGCCGGTCTCGGCGGCCATCGCGGCGGCAAAGGCTTCGCCCCGGGCTTCCAGCGCGTGCGCGGCCTTGGTCAGCAACGCGCGGCGCTCGCCCGGGCCGGTGGCGGCCCAGGCGTCGAAGGCCGCGGCGGCGGCGTCCACCGCCGACAACGCATCGGCTACCGTGGCGGCCGGGGCAACGGTGGCCACCTTGCCGTCCAGCGGATTGCGGCGCGCGAAGGTGGCGCCATTGGCCGCCTGGCGTGGTTGGCCGTCGATCAGCAACGAAATCGTCTGCATCCTTGTCTCCTTTGTTTGTTTTCTTGCGGCTTGCTTTCCTGCGGGTCAGGTTTGTGTTTCAGGCAACCTCGACTTCAACCAGCTTCGGTACCGGCGAGCGCAGCCCGTCGGCCAGCGCGTCGCGCAGCAGCGCAGCGTCCCGCACGCGTACGCCTTCGCAGCCCATGCCTTTCGCCAGCGCCACGAAATCGATCCCCGGCAGGTCCGTGCCCTGCACCGGATCAGTCGGTGCAAAACCAAACTCCGGCGCGAAATCCTGCAGCGCGGCGTAGCGCGCGTTGTTGAGGATCACGAAGGTGATCGGCAGCTTGAGCCGGACCGCGCTCCAGATGGCCTGGATCGAGTACATGCTGGAGCCGTCGCCGATCAGCGCGACGACACGCGCCCCCGGCCGCGCCAGCGCCACGCCAACGGCGGCGGGCATGCCGTAGCCCAGGCCCCCGCTGTCCATGGTGTAGAAGGTGCCGCTCTGCGTGAAGGACAGGTAGCCCTGCATGACGGGACGCGCGCTGGGCGCTTCCTCCACCACGATGTCGGCGGCATCGCGCACCTCGGCCAGGGTCTGGAGCACGTAGGCGGTGGACATCAGCCGCGTAGGTTCGGCACGCGGACGAGGCTGGCGCGGGGCGGGCAACGGGCGCGCCCCGGGCGCGGGACGCGCCAGCAGGTCGAGCACGCCGAGCCGGATATTGCCCACCACCGAGCTGCCCACCGGTGTCCAGGCCGCGATGGCGGGATCGTCGATCAGCTGGTACAGCGTTGCGCCGGCCGGTACATGGGGACCGGCGCCTTCCACATGGTAGGTAAAGGCCGGCGCGCCCAGTACCAGGATCAGGTCGTGCCCGCCCAGCTGGCCGACGATCTTCTCGCGCATGGCAGGCAGGAAGCCGCCGAACAGGCGATGGTCTTCAGGGAAGCCGCAGCGCCCGGACATCGGCGCCACATAGACGCGCGCGTTGTGCGTCTCGGCCAGGCGCACCACCTCGTCCCAGGCGCCGGCACGGTCGACTGCGCCGCCGACGACAAAGGCCGGACACTCACAGGCATCCAGCTGGGCGCCGATGCGCCCGATCGCCACCGGGTCCGGCCGCACCTCGGCGCTGACCGCGCGCGCAGCCACCAGCTCGGCCGGCTGGTCCCAGTCGTCCACCGGGATCGACACCAGCACCGGGCCGCGCGGCTCCTGCATCGCCACGTAATAGGCCCGCGCCATGGCCAGCGGCACATCCGCGGCGCGTGCCGGCTCGATGCTCCATTTGACGTACGGCCTGGCCAGCTCGGTGGCTTGCGTGGACGACAGGAAGGGATCGAACGGCAGGATCGAGCGCGCCTGCTGGCCCGCCGTGACAATCATCGGCGTGCGGTTCTTGAACGCGGTGAAGATGTTGCCCATCGCATTGCCGACGCCCGCCGCCGAATGCAGGTTCACCAGCGACGCGTTCCGGATGGCCTGCGCAAAACCGTCGGCCATGCCCACCACCACCGCCTCCTGCAGGCCGAGCACATAGCGGAAGTCGGCGGGGAAATCCCGGAACATCGGCAGTTCGGTCGAGCCGGGATTGGCGAACACCGAGGTGATGCCGAACTGGCGCAGCAGGTCGATCACGGCGTCGCGCACGGTGATGGCCGCGGAACCTGCAACGGAGTTGGTACTACCGGTCATGCCTTCTCCCAATGAAGCGGTTGAGTCGATTGAACGATTCGCAAAGTATCGGCGCCCCACCCTTACTTGAATATTGCCTTTTCCATAAAAAGGCATTACGTTTGCGCATGACTTTCGATCTGCGACAACTGAAGGCCTTCACCACCATCGTCGCCAGCGGCAGCCTGGGCCGCGCGGCCGAAGCGCTGCATGTCACCCAGCCCGCGCTGAGCCGCGCGATCAAGCGCCTGGAAGACGAACTGGGCGCCCCGCTGTTCGAGCGGCACTCCAAAGGCATGCAGCTCACGGCGGTAGGTAGCGCGCTGCTGCCGCATGCCGCCTTGCTGCAGCGCGAGGCCGAGCATGCGCGCGAGGAGATCGATGCCATGCGGGGGCTGGCCAAGGGGACCATCAAGGTGGGCGCGGTGGGCAGCATTGCGAGCCTGGTGCTGCCGCTGGCGGTCGGCCGGGTGACCAAAGCGTGGCCAAACCTGCGGGTGGAGATTACGGAAGGCGTGTGGGACCGCCTGGCGGAGGGCCTGATCCGGCATGAGATCGATCTCGCGCTGAGCATCCGCGCGCCCGATACTGACGAAATCGAGGCCATCGCCGATTGCCGCTGGGAGGACAGCAGCTACGTGGTGGCGGCGCCGGACCATCCGCTGCGGCGCAAGCCGGGACTATGCCTGGCCGACACGCTCGAACAGCAGTGGGCCATCCCGCCCAGGGGCACCGGCCCGTTCGAGCATATGCGGGACGTGTTTGCAGCCCAGGGGCTGGGCCTGCCGAATATCGTGGTGGAAACGCGCTCCGTTACCGCATTGAAGAGCCTGGTTGCACGCTCGGGATTCCTGAGCTGGATGGCCGAGCCGATGGTCGACGCCGAGCGCAAGGCCGGCGTGATCGATATCCTGGACATTCCGGGCGGGGTCGGCAAGCGCACGCTGACGGCGTTCCGCCGGCGTCAGGGCATCTTGCCAGGCCCAGCGGTCAAGCTGCTGGAAGCGCTGCGCCAGCTGACCGCGGCCTGACCGGCCTGCGCCTGAATCGACCTGGCCATATCGCCGGCCATGATCAGGCCGCTGCCCGCCCGGAGCTGCCGCCAAAGCAGAGCGCCACACAGCTCGCTCATCTCACGCCCCTTCAACTCCCGGCCGAGCCGGGCGCCCCAGTCCCTCCATGTGCGGTCGACGGCGCTAGAGTGCATGCGCTCGCCTAATTTATCTTAGATCTCGAATAATTCTTGACAAGACGCAGGCAACCGCTAGTATTACGCCATGTACTTCGATCTCTAAGATCTCTGGGTACAGCAACCACCTTTAGGAGCCTTTACATGTACGACATCTTTGCCACTGACAAGCTGATCGACCTCTGGCTGACCGAAGACATCGGGATCTGCGATTTGACGGTCCAGACCATGATCGAACCGGGAGAGACCGGCACCTTCTGCATGAACGCCCGCGAACCGATGATCATCGCTGGTATCGGCGTGGCAGCACGAATCTTCGCCCGTTACGATCCCACGCTGGCTATCGATGTGCGGGTCGCCGATGGCGACAAGGTTGAGAAAGGCGCGGTGCTCATCAATGTGAGCGGGAATGCGCGAAGCGTCCTGACAGCTGAGCGCACCGCTCTGAACATCATGCAGCGGCTGTGCGGCATCGCCAACCACACGGCAACATATGCCCAAGCCATCGCGCATACCAAGGCTCGCCTGATCGACAGCCGCAAGACCACGCCGGGCCTGCGCGCACTGGAAAAGCACGCGGTTACCTGCGGCGGTGGACTGAACCACCGGCTTAGCCTGGACAACGGCGTGATGATCAAGGACAACCACATCGCCGTGTGTGGCAGCATTGCTGCCGCCGTGGCACGCGTGCGCCGGAAGCTCCCCGTGCTGACCAAGCTGGAAGTGGAATGCGATCGGCTGGAACAGGTGCACGAGGCACTGGCAGCCGGTGTCGACGTGATCATGCTGGACAACATGTCGGTGCCCGACATGAAGGAAGCCGTGCAGATTGTCAATGGCCGCACCAAGGTCGAGGCTTCGGGCGGCATCCGCCTGGAAACGATCCGAGCCGTGGCGGAAACAGGCGTGGACTACATTTCCACGAGCAAGATTACACAGTCCGCCCCTGCCGTTGATATCGGTCTCGACGAAGCCTGACACCTGCGGAGCCTGGCTCCCATATAACGATTCGCACCCTCTACCGAGTGCTTCACACTCGCCGGCCGGCCCGGCGAGTTTTTTTTGCATAAGGGTGCCGTCTACAGATCCGAGAGCAGCCGCCCCACTTCCTGCGTAGAGGGAACACGCCGGCCATGCTCGGCCGAGGCGACTTCGTCAGCCACCAATCGCTCCGCGATCGTAATCAGCACGCGGCGCGTGGTCCGCACGTCGTCTTCACTCACACCCTCCACGCTAAGTTCATTCACCTCCGTAGCCAGCGGCTCCAGCTTGCGGCGCAGAGCGCTTCCGGTCTTGCTCAGGAACACGTGCACCTTTCTCTTGTTACCGGGGAGATGCGTACGTTCTACGTAGCCCAGCGCCTCCAGCGCCTTGACTGCCGCAAACGTGGTCGGCTCGGTCACACCGGCCCGTTCGCTCAACTCTCGTTGCGACAGACCATCGTGACGCCAAAGGATGCGCAGGATGGTCCAGTGGCCGTACGACACAGAATGTTCCGCCAGGCGCAGTTGTAGCGCCCGGATATAGGCGCGGGCAGCGTCCTTCACCAAGTGGGCGAGCCGTTCTTCATCGGCCTCATCCGAAGGGCTGATTGTGACCGGAGTACCCAGCTTTCTTGTAGCCATAGTCTTGACCGAAAATGAAACGTATACATACGACACCGGCGAATCGGTGCGAGCGACAGCGCACATGATAGCGCCTCTGGCGATCGCACGCCCGACACTCCGTCCCTGGCTTCCCGGCATCTCCATGTAGCGTTCACTACATTAGTGCACCATGCGCTCAATCACTGCATGGGGCACCACCACCGCGCACACCGTTTGTCCGTGTTTTCCCCTACAAGCACACGAATCCCGCGTACACACTGGATTTGCGGGCGTTGGCCCATTGCTTGCATTAGCTTAGACATCGAACATCTCTTGACACCCTTATGGCCGGTGCTAGCATAACCGTATAACTTCGACATCTAAGGTAATTATGAAAGCGACCGGCACATTCTTTTTTGTTGTAGGGCCCAGTGGCGCTGGCAAGGACTCCCTGATCGACGGTGCACGTGCAACGCTCGGTGACGACTATGTTTTTGCACGGCGCGTTATCACGCGTCCTGGCGGGTCAGCGGGCGAAGAGCACGAGGGCGTCTCCGATACCGAGTTCACACGACGTGAGCGAAGCGGCGAGTTTTTGGCAACTTGGGATGCGCACGGTCTCCGCTATGGCTTGCCCATGTCGCTGCTGCTCGAGCTCGACCGCGGGCGGAATGTCGTGGCCAATGGCTCGCGCGGCGTCATCGCGGAGCTTGCCGCCCGATTACCACGTTTCGTGGTCGTCCTGGTAACGGCACCGCATGGTGTGCTTGCACAGCGCATTGCAGCGCGCGGGCGCGAGTCGGGCGACCAGGTTGCCAAACGCGTTGCACGAACGGGAGCACCGGTGCCACCAGGCGTTTCGTGTATCACGGTGTCAAATGACAGCACGCTGGAGGTGGGAATGGCACGCTTTGTCGGCGCTCTGCGAAATAGCACCGAGGCATCCTCCGCCGAACAGCCGGCCAGCCGCGCCAACCTGATGGCCAAGCTGCGCGGTCAGCCGCTCGACGAAGCTGCCTACGCCGCTGTGCTGCAAGATGCAATTGCCGGACGGTACACCGAGGCAGAGCTGACAGAGTTCCTCATTGCCGCAACCCAGACGCTGACGGACGACGAAGTGGTGGCACTGGCACGCGCACGTACGGCCTTCACACCCCGTATCGACTGGGACGAGCCGCTTGTCGTCGATAAGCATTCGATGGGTGGCGTTCCCGGCAGCCGCATCACGCTGATTGTGGTGCCGATAGTCGCGGCCTACGGTCTGGCGATGCCCAAGACATCGTCGCGCGCAATCACCTCTGCCGCCGGCACTGCCGATGCAATGGAAACAATCGCACGTGTAGACCTGACGCAGGAGGATGTGCGCCGGTGCATAGCTCAGGCACGCGCATGCATTGCGTGGAACGGACATCTGAACCATTCCGTGATCGACGATGTCATGAACGCAATCACCCGGCCACTTCGCCTTGATTCGCGCCGATGGTCGGTAGCGTCGATCCTGTCGAAAAAATACACTGCCGGCGCTACCCACGTCATCGTCGACCTGCCCTACGGGCCGGAGACCAAGCTGGCAACACGCGCCGACGCCGAAGCGCTTGGCGCACTGTTCGAACGCGTCGGCAAGGGACTGGGCCTGCACGTACGCGCGCTGGTCACGGACGGCAGCCGCCCGATCGGCCGTGGCATTGGCCCCGCACTGGAAGTGCGCGACGTCCGCCTGGTGCTCGACAACGATCCCGATGCGCCCGCAGATTTGCGCGAGAAGGCCCTGCGCTTTGCCGGCGAAATCATCGCATTCGATCCCCGCGTGGGCTCGCCCGAACAAGGCATGCGAATTGCAACAGCACTTCTGAACGAAGGCAAGGCGAAGGCCGCATTCGATCGCATCGCCGCCGCGCAGGGCGTTCGCCCCGATCCAGTGGTGCCGGGTGCGCATACGCAGGTAGTGGCTGCCACGACGCAGGGACAGGTGACGGCCATAGAAGGCTTGCAAATTTCCGGTGTGGCGCGTGCTGCCGGGGCACCGCGCGATGCCGGTGCAGGCATCGACCTGCTGTGCACGATCAGCGCACAAGTGGCGCCGGGGCAGCCCCTCTACCGCATCCACGCCGACTCGGCTGAAGCACTTAGGGCGGCCGCGGCACTAGTCCGCGTCGGTGGCGAGTGCCACCAGGCAGTGCGTATAGACCCCGATTGACCAACCCTTCCCTTTCCCTCACCCTAACCGACAAGGCATATCCATGAGACACCTATCCGTCGTCAGCAGTCTGGCATCGCTTCTGTTTGTCGCAGGCAGCCTGAGCACCCTGCCCGGGCGCGCCGAGGCCAATATCGCGAGTACCTTCCCGCAAAAGCCCATCCGTATGGTGGTGACGTTTCCGGCCGGAGGCGGGACCGATACACTCGCGCGCCTGATCGGCACCGACATGAGCAAGTCGCTGGGCCAACCGGTGGTAGTCGACAACCGGCCCGGCGCCAGCGGCAATATTGGCGCCGAGTTCGTGGCCAAGAGCCCTGCCGATGGCTACACGCTGCTAATCGTCAATAGCAGCTTCGCCATCAACCCGAGCATCTTCAAGAAGCTGCAGTTCAATCCGAAGTCCGATTTCAGCGCGGTCATCACATTCGCTTCGGTGCCTTCGGTGATCTCCGTGCCATCGCAATCGCATATCCGCACGTTTAACGACTTGCTGGCGGCGGGCAGGAGTGCCTCGCCRCCAAGCTATGCGTCGTGCGGTAACGGCACGCCGCAGCATCTGGCCGGCGAATTGCTGAAGGTCTCGGCAAAAATCGAGATGCTTCATGTGCCGTATAAAGGTTGCGCGCCCGCCATCGCCGACGTGCTTGGCAACCAGGCCGACGTCAGCGTCAACACGCTGACCAACACGATGCCTTACCTGAAGAGCAACAAGCTACGTGCGCTGGCCGTCACGTCAAAGGCGCGCTCACCGTTCCTGCCCGACGTGCCGAGTGTGAGCGAGCTTGGCGTCCCCGGCTATGACGTAGAACAGTGGTTCGGCATCCTCGCCCCGGCGCATACGCCGCCCGAGATCGTGCAAAAGCTGAACACGGAAATCGCCAAGGCCATCGCCAAGCCCGAGATCAAGGCTTCGCTGGCACAACTCGGCTTTGCCTCGACCACGAGTACGCCTGCCGAATTCCAGAAGCTGGTCACCACCGACATCGATCGCTGGCAGAAATTCGCGACAAAGATCAATCTGCTCGTGGACTGATCGTCCGGGGAACCGGCCAAAGCAGGCAGCTCCCCCCATTCCCCGTTTTACATCGTTGCCACACGGGCGCAAGCCAGCCCTCGTGAGAGCGCGTTCGTCCCTGCGTCCTGAAGCCATCCGTGATGACGTTGGCCGCCCGCGCTGATCGAAACGCTTCGTAGAACCACGTTCACTCGCTGCTCGTGTGATTGAGCGACGGGGCAGACGGGGGCAAAGCGAGACCAGGCGTGCTGCCGATCAGGCGCCCCTTGATTCCGGCGTTGAACGACCGGCATCAAGGGGATACATCAAGGAGATCGTCACGTGCGCAGGCAAGTGCGCAGGCGGGTTCAGCCGTTCCTGAACGGGAAGCTATAAGCACTCAGCGCCGGGGCGCCGCCCAGGTGGGCGTAGAGCACCTTGGAGCCTTCCGGGAATTCGCCGCGGCGGACCATGTCGATCATGCCCTGCATCGATTTCCCTTCATAGACCGGGTCGGTCATCATGCCCTCGAACCTGGCGCTCAGCCGGATGGCTTCGAGCGTATCCTCGGACGGCAAGCCATACTCCGGCCCGCCGTAGCGCGTGTCGAGCACCACGTCTTCGCCGGTGATATCCCGGCCGAGGTCGACCAGATGCGCGGTGTTCTTCGCAATGCGCAGGATCTGCGCACGGGTCTGCTCCGGCTTGGCCGATGCGTCAATACCGATCACGCGGTTGGCCCGGCCATCGGCCGCGAAGCCGACCACCATGCCAGCCTGCGTGCTGCCGGTGACCGAGCAGACCACGATGTAGTCGAACTTGAAGCCGAGTTCGGCCTCCTGTGCGCGCACTTCTTCGGCGAAGCCGACAAAACCCAGGCCGCCCAGCGGATGTTCGGAGCACCCTGCCGGAATCGGGTAGGGCTTGCCGCCGGCCTGGCGCACGCTTTCCATGGCATCTTCCCAGCTCTTGCGGATCCCGATATCGAAACCATCGCTGACCAGGCGCACGTCGGCGCCCATGATCCGCGACATCTGGATATTGCCAACGCGGTCATAGACGGCGTCCGAGTAGTTCACCCAGTTCTCCTGCACGAGCACGCACTTCAGGCCGAGATGCGCCGCCACGGCGGCGACCTGGCGAGTCTGGTTCGACTGGATGCCACCGATGGAGACGAGCGTGTCGCACCCCTGGGCGAGCGCGTCCGGAATGATGTATTCGAGCTTGCGCGTCTTGTTGCCGCCGAACGCCAGGCCGCTGTTGCAGTCCTCGCGCTTGGCATAGAGGTCGACCTTGCCGCCGAGATGTGCGCCGAGTCGTTTCAGCGGCTGGATGGGCGTGGGTCCGAACGTCAGTTGGTGGCGGGGAAAGCGTTTGAGATTCATGCTGGCGACTCCTGGGTTGAGGGCGGGGATCCAGGCATCAAGACTGGCGAAGAACACTGGCATGTGGAACCGCCTTTCGTTGATGCTGCATGGCCTCAATCCTAGAAAAAAATGCGCGAAACATGGTTGCAAATATCGTTCTGTTTATGCACTATAAAAAATATCGATCCAATTTTTTGACCTGTTTATTTTTTAGAAATAGCCATGGACGAAACAAAATTGCGCACCAAATCAGAGCATTCCGCGCCACTTTCCGAGGCATTGGACCGCACCGATAAAGCCATCCTGCGCGCGCTTCAGCGCGACGCGTCCGTCTCTAATGTGGCGCTGGCAGCCAAGGTCAGCCTGAGCCCGCCAGCGTGCCTGCGGCGCGTGGAGCGGCTGAAGGAACTCGGACTGATTCGTGGCATCGTGGCGCTGCTGAACCCCGCCGCGCTCGACGCGGGGATGCTGGTGATGATCGGCGTGGTGCTGGACAGGTCCACGCCGGAATCCTTCTCGGAGTTCGAGAAGGCCGCCCAGAAGGTCTCCGGATGCATGGAGTGCCACGTGGTGACGGGCGAATTCGACTACTTCATGATGCTGCGGACCAAGGACAGCGAGAGCTTCAATCGCCTCCATGCGGAGCAACTGCTGTACCTGCCGGGGGTCCGGCAGATACGCTCGTTCATGGTACTCAAGCAGGTGCTGTCGACGACGCAGTTTCCGATCTGAAGCGCCGCGGGGTGGGCTACTCCGCGCGGATCTTCGCTTCCGCGACGATCTTGGCGGAACGGGCCATATCTTCCTTTTCAAACCGCGCAAAGTCTTCCGGCGTGCCGGGCGACAACAGGTAGCCCTGTTCGGCCAGCCTGGTGCGCAGGTCCGAAGCCAATGCCTTGTTGACCTCGGCGTTGATCCGCTTGATCACTTCCGGCGGAAGCTTGGCCGGGCCCCACAGCCCGTACCACGAGTAGAACTCGTAGCCCGGCACGGTCTCGGCAACGGTTGGCACATCGGGCATGGAGGGCAGCCGCTCCTTGGAAGTCACCGCGACCACCCGTACCATGCCGCTCTTGTGGTACGTCAGGGCGCCAAGCACCGGATCGATAAAGCCGTCGATGGCGCCACCGATCAGGTCCTGGTAGGCAGGCGCCGAGCCCTTGTACGGCACCACCAGGTAATCGATCTTGCTCGTGCGCTTGAGCAGTTCCGTCGACAAATGCCCGGCGGAGGCCTGCGAGCCGATCGCGAACGACATCTTGCCCGGGTGCGCCTGTGCGTAGGCGATCAGTTCCTTGATGTTCTTGATGGGCAGGTTCTTGTTGACCGACACGGCCAGCGGGCCCTTGCCGACCAGCGCGATCGGCACGAAATCCTTCGTCACGTCGTAGGGAGACGATTTCAGTGTCATCGGCGTGGTGGTGAAGGTGGAGGCGCTGAACAGCAGCGTGTAGCCATCGGCGGCCCCCTTGGCCACCGCATCGGCGCCAATGATGCCCTGGCCGCCGGGCCGGTTGTCGACGATAAAACTCTGCCCGGTCTGCTCGGACAGCTTTTGCGCCAGCATGCGGCCAACGGTGTCGGTGGGCCCGCCGGGCGGGAACGGGATGATGACGCGCACGGCCTTGTTCGGGTAGGTCTGCGCGGAAGCGGCGGCGGCGCACAGCAGCAGCGCGCCCGCGGCACAGCGGAAGAATCGATGGAACAGCATTGTTTGTCTCCTGTCTCGACTGCAGGTCCGCCCCTTGAGGGCGGTTCTTTGTCCGGGTGCACGGTTCAGGTTTGCTCCCTCTCCCCCTGAGGGGGAGAGGGAGCAACCGCCGCCGTCATTTCAAACGGCTCTGGCGCATCTTCAAGGCTGCGCCAGCGCCGCCATCTCCGCATAGAGATCCGCCTTGCCCTCGAAACCAATGCCCGGCAACTCCGGCATGGTGATGTGCCCGTCGATCACCTTGACGCCATCGGGGAAGCCGCCATAGGGCTGGAACAGGTCGGGATAGCTTTCGTTGCCGCCCAGACCCAGGCCGGCTGCGATATTGAGCGACATCTGGTGGCCGCCATGCGGAATGCAGCGGCTGGGCGACCAGCCGAAAGTCTTCAGCACTTCCAGCGTGCGTTCGTACTCGACGAGGCCGTAGGACAGCGCGCAATCGAACTGCAGGTAATCGCGGTCGGCGCGCATGGCGCCATAGCGGATCAGGTTGCGCGCGTCCTGGTGGCTGAACAGGTTCTCGCCCGTGGCCATGGCGCCGGGGTAATACTCGGCCAGCGTGGCCTGCAGGTGGTAGTCCAGCGGGTCGCCAGCCTCCTCGTACCAGAACAGCGGATAGTCGCGCAGCATCTTGGCGTAGGCGATGGCGGTATCCAGGTCGAAGCGGCCATTGGCATCGACCGCGAGCTGCGCGTCGGTGCCGATCTCCTGCAGCACGGCCTCGATGCGCGCGCTGTCTTCTTCCAGGCTGGCGCCGCCGATCTTCATCTTGACCACGTTGTAGCCGCGCTCGAGGTAGGAGCGCATCTCGGCGCGCAGCGCGGACAGGTCCTTGCCGGGGTAGTAATAACCACCTGCGGCATAGACGAAGACACGCGGGTTGGCCTTGACGCCGTGGCGCTCCGCCAGCAACTGGAACAGCGGCTTGCCGGCGATCTTGGCCACCGCATCCCACACCGCCATGTCGATGGTGCCGACCGCCACCGAGCGTTCGCCGTGGCCGCCGGGCTTCTCGTTGGACATGGTGGCTGCCCACACGCGATTGGGATCGAGGTTGGTGCCTGCGTCGTCCAGCAGCGAAGCCGGATCGGCCGCCAGGATGCGCGGCGCGAAACGCTCGCGGATCAGCCCGCCCTGGCCGTAGCGGCCGTTGGAGTTGAAGCCATAGCCGATCACGCGCTTGCCGTCGCGGAAGGCATCGGTCACCACGGCGACGAGACTGCTCGTCATCTTCGAGAAATCGATATAGGCATTGCGGATGGGCGACGAAATCGGTTTCGTCACTTCGCGGACGTCAATGATGCGGACGGACATTGCTTGTCTCCAGTGTCTTTGGTGTTCGGTGTTCGGTGTTCGGTGTTCGGTGTTCGGTGTTCGGTGTTCGGTGTTCGGTGTTCGGTGCTCGGTGTTCGGTGTTCGGTGTCTTCGGTGTCTTGAATGCTTCGGTAATTCGATATATCGGCCGGGCGCCCTACAGCGAGCCGCCGCCACAGATCACGATCTGCTGGCCGGTGATGGCCCCGGCATCCGGGCCGAGCAGGAAGCTCACCATCCCGGCCACTTCGCCGGGCTGGATAAAGCGCCCGATGGGCGGGGTGCGCGGCGGCGTGCCCTTGCGGCCGGGATCGTTAAGCATGGGGGTCTCGGTGGCGCCCGGCGCCACCACATTGACCGTGATGCCGCGCGGCGCCAGTTCCGCCGCCCATGAGCGCGCCATGCCCACCAGCGCGGCCTTGGTCGCTGCGTACTGGCTGCGCCCCGGCGCGCCCGCCGCCGTGCGGCTGCCGATCAGCACGATGCGGGCGCCATCCGGCAATGTCGGCACCAGCGCGTTAGCCAGCACGGCGGCGGCTTCCACATGGATGCGCCACATGCCCTCCCCGTCCCCGGCCTTCAGTTCGCCGAGAACCGCCGTGCGCATATAACCGGCGGCATGGACGATGGCGTCGACACGCGGCAGGGCGGCCACGGCGGCGGCGAGTTTCACCGCGTCCGTCAGGTCTACCTCGATCGCACTGAAGCGCTCGGCGCTCTCCGCCGGCGCGCGGTCAAGACCGGTCACCCGCCAGCCCGCGGACAGCAAGCGCCGGGCGATGGCGGCGCCGATGCCGGAACTGGCGCCCGTGACAAGGGCATGCCTTGCGAGTGGCGCGTCGGCTTGCATGGATTGGCTCATCGAAGCCCCTTTGACATGCAGTTGCTGGCGGCCCGGCCTCGCGCGCTGGTTGCGCGGCGCGAGGCCGGACCCGTTCAGGATCAGGCTACGGCCTTCTGGGTGATGCCGGCCTGTTCCAGCGCGGCCTTGATGGCGGCCAGTTCCGCGGCCGACGGGGCATGGGTCGGCGGGCGCACGGTGCCATCGCTCAGGATGCCGGCCAGCGCCATGGCGGCCTTCATGCGGCCGTGCGCTTCGCCCGTGGGTTCACCGGCGCCATACACCGCGTCCTTGAGCGGATTGATCAGGGCCTGCACGCGCATCGCTTCATGCAGGTCGCCAGCCTTGACCGCCTTGAGCAGATCGTTGATCAGGCCGGGAATCAGCGAGGCAAAGCCGACCAGCGCGCCGTCGAGACCCTGCACCAGCGACGCCAGCAGGTATTCGTCATGGCAGGTCATCAGCACCTTGGTGGGATCGGCGGCGCGGATTTCCTTGATATCGCGCGCGTACTTGTTCATCTCGCGCTCGCCCATCTTGAAGGCCTTCACATAAGGCAGCTTTGCCAGTTCGGCGAGCAGTTCGGACGAGTAGGAGCCGCGCGTCCAGGCGGGGTAGATATGCACCACCAGGGGCAGCCCGCTGGCCTTGCCGATGGCGTTGAAGTAATCGAGGCAGTGTTCCGGCTTGAAGCCAAAGCGCAGCCAGTGATGCGGCGGCATGATATCGAGTCCGGCGGCCCCGGCTTCCCTGGCCCAGCCCGCCTGCTCCACGGCATCGTTGATGCCTTCGCAGACCACCGACGAGATCACCGGGCAAATGCCCTTGGTGGCGTCGGCGGTGATGCGGGTCACTTCGGCGCGCTCGCGCGGGGTCAGCGAGAAGACTTCACCGGTATGGCCATTGGTCATCAGGGCGGTCACGCCCTCCTGCCCGCCCAGCCACCTGGAGAAGCGGCGCAACTCCGGTTCGTTGATGCTGTAGTCCGCATTGAAGGGGACTGCAATGGCGGGAATGATGCCGCGGAAATTGATATCAGACACGTTCGTCTCCTGGTAAGGCTTGCGCTATCTGCGCAATACGGTGGTGGTCAGGGTGGGAGGAATGAATCCTCCGGAGGGTTGCAACGCACGGGCCAGTTCGGTGGCCGCATGCACTACCGCCGGGGCCGTGGTCGATTCGAAATCTTCAAGCGAGGTGTTCATCGCCGGCGCCGCCACGCTCAGGCCCGCAACCGGCACGCCGTCGACATCCAGCACCGGGGCGGCGACCACGTAGAGGCCCGATACAGTCTCCTGGTCCGACAGCGCATAACCCTTGGCGCGCACGGTCTTCAGGCGTTCAAGAATGGTGCCGAGATCGGTCAGCGTGTGGTCGGTCAGCTTTTGCCGCGGCTGGGCATCCAGCACGCGGGCCTGCATGTCCTCGGGCAGCCAGGCCAGGATGGCGTAACCAACAGCGGTGGAATAAGCCGGCACCCGGCTGCCGATGCGGATATCCACGCCGAGCCGCGTCAGGCCCGCCTGGATACGCTCGGCGTACAACACATCCGGGCCATCCAGCACGCCGATGGAAGCGGCTTCGTTGATCTCCCCCACCAGCGCGCGCAGGATCGGCCTTGCCCGCGTGCGCAGGTCGGAATGGGCGATGGCGTCGAAGCCAAGGTCCAGCACCTTCAGCGACAGCCTGAACAAGCGCGTGTCCGGCACGCGCTGCACATAACCGATATCCACCAGCGTGTTGAGGAAGCGGAAGGCGGTCGCGTTGTCCAGCCCGGAGCGCCGCGCCACTTCCGCCATGGTGAGTTCGGGCTCCTGGGCCGAGAACGCTTCGAGAATGCGGAAGCCCTTCGCCAGCGACTGCACCGTGTTCTTGGATGCGTCGCCCGCGCTGCTTGCTTTCGATGCGGAACGGACAGGGTTCTCGGTAGCCATATTCAATCTCCACGGTTAGTTCAGGTGCGAACCCGGCTTGAGTTCGGATTCCGAATTTTAATTCGCTGAACTGACAGAGGAAAGCCCTCGCTCATGACTGGTGGATGAACGCCGGCATCGCGGCCGGCCCTTTGGAATTCGGATTGCGAATTTTTATTCGCAACTTAAATCTGAAACAAGGCGCCGCATCACGGCACCTCTTGTTCCTGTCCGGGTCTTGGGGACCCTTGTTGTTTATTCGGATTGCGAACTTGTATTCGCTATATGAAATAGTTTAGCCCTCGCTTCCGTGCATGAGCAAGCCCGATTTTCCTAGGGTTTTCACCAGGAACAGATCTTGGAGGTAAGACAGGTCAGGCTGCAAGCTACCGGACGTTACCCCACATTGCCGCACTCCCCTCAATCGCCCCAACCACTGCAATAGGATTACACTGAAAACGAGACAACCCTCCGGAGTGGCATGATGGACGGCATTGACCCTCAACGCACCTTCCGTGGTCTTCCCCTGACCCCGGAACAGGATGCGGAAGTCAGGCACTACATCAAGAAGCAAAAACAACGTAGTGCGCCATGGGATACACCTGAGCTGGCCGCGATGCTCGCGGATATGTTGCGGCCGCCGAGCAACGAGGACGAGGACTTCGAGCCCGACGACGGTGAAGGGAAAGCGGCCGCCGAGCGCGCGGCGGGTGCGGTCGACGACGAGATGGATCCGATCGAGGCCGGCGAGGAGCGGATCGCGGCCATGGAAGCCGAGGCGATGAAAGGCCCCAAACACTGAATCGCAGTTGGAGCATGCGCATCGTGGCTCGTGGCCGGGACGCGCACCGGAAGAAGACAGCCCCCAGTGCAACCACTGGAACACAAGAACAAAGGGCATGCCATGGCGACCGTCGCGACATTCGAAATCGGGTACACGCAGTTTCTCGACCCACAAGGTGAGCCGACCCAGGCGCTACCGGCCTTTGCGCTCGATCCCGAGGCGCTGGTGCCGCTGTACCGGGCCATGGTGCTGACGCGCCAGTTCGACCTGAAGGCCATTGCACTGCAGCGCACCGGCCAGATCGGTACGTTTGCCTCCGCGCTGGGCCAGGAGGCAGTCGGCGTCGGCGTGGCCAGCGCGATGCGGCCGGAGGACGTGCTGGTGCCGTCCTACCGCGATCATGCCGCGCAGTTCCAGCGCGGCGTCTCGATGACCGAGAGCCTGCTGTACTGGGGCGGCGACGAGCGCGGCAATTTCTTTGCGGCGGCGCCGCATGACTTCCCCAACTGCGTGCCCATCGCCAACCAGGTCTGCCATGCCGCTGGCATCGCCTATGCCATGAAGCTGCGCGCGGAGCCGCGCGCAGCGGTCTGCCTGCTCGGCGACGGCGGCACCTCGAAAGGCGATTTCTACGAAGGCATGAATATGGCCGGTGCCTGGCACGCGCCGCTGGTGCTGGTGGTCAACAATAACCAGTGGGCCATCTCCATGCCCCGCAGCCAGCAGACCGCCGCGCAAACGCTGGCGCAAAAGGCCATCGCGGCCGGCATCCCCGGCCTGCAGGTGGATGGCAACGATGTCGTCGCAGTGCGCCAGATGACACTCGAAGCGCTCGAACGGGCGCGCGCCGGCGGCGGGGCCACGCTGATCGAGGCGATCACCTACCGGCTCGGCGACCACACCACGGCCGACGATGCCTCGCGTTACCGCGAAAGCGATCAGGTCAGGCAGCACTGGCTGCTCGAACCGGTTGCCAGGCTGCGCAACTACCTGTTGCGGCTGGGCGCCTGGGACGCGGCGCGCGAAGAGCAGCTAGCCAAGGCTTGCGCGGGCGAGGTTGCCGCCGCGGTGGAGGCCTACCTGGCGATCCCCCCGCCGGACACGGCAGCAATGTTCGATTACCTCTATGCCAGCCTGCCCGAAGCGCTGGATACGCAAGTGGACACGGCGCGGCGCTTCGCACCGAACGCGCCGGCAAGCGAGAGCGATCATGGCTGAAATCCATCTTGTCGAAGCCGTCAACCATGCGCTGGCCTATGAACTGGAGCACGACCCGCGCGTGGTGCTCCTGGGCGAGGACATCGGCGTCAACGGGGGCGTGTTCCGCGCGACGGCCGGGCTGCAGGCGCGCTTCGGCGCGCAGCGCGTAATCGACACGCCGCTGGCCGAGTCCGCCATCGCCGGCGCCGCCGTCGGCATGGCGGCGATGGGCCTGGCGCCGGTGGCGGAAATCCAGTTCACCGGCTTTATCTACCCCGCCATCGACCACATCATCAACCACGCCGGTCGCCTGCGCCACCGCACGCGCGGCAGGCTGAGCTGCCCGATGGTGCTGCGTTCGCCTTTCGGGGCTGGCATCCACGCGCCGGAGCATCACTCGGAGAGTCCCGAGGCGATGTTCGCGCATATGCCGGGCCTGCGGGTGGTGATCCCGTCGTCGCCGGCGCGTGCCTACGGCCTGCTGCTGGCGGCCATGCGCGACCCCGACCCGGTGGTGTTCCTCGAACCGACCCGGCTCTACCGGCTGTTCCGCCAGGAGGTGCAGGACAACGGCGAGGCGCTGCCGCTCGATGTCTGCTTCACGCTGCGCGACGGCGACGACATCACGCTGGTGAGCTGGGGCGCGATGCTGCAGGAGACGCAGGCCGCCGCCGACCTGCTGCTGGACGAAGGCATCTCCGCCGCCGTCATCGACGTCGCCACGCTCAAGCCGCTCGACATGGGCACCATCCTGGAGTCGGTCGGCAAAACGGGCCGCTGCGTCATCGTCCACGAAGCGCCGCGCAGCGCCGGCTTTGGCGCCGAGATCGCGGCGAACCTGGCCGACGCCGGGCTGTATTCGCTGTCCGCGCCGGTGCAGCGCGTCACCGGCTACGACACGGTAGTGCCGATGGCCAGGCTCGAATACCAGTACCTGCCCAGCGTGGCGCGGATTGCCGACGCGGCGCGCAGGGCCATGGCCGCCTGAAGTCGTTCCTGGGAGCTTCGATGAAAATCTTCAAGTTGCCCGACCTGGGCGAAGGCCTGCAGGAAGCCGAGATCACCGAGTGGCACGTCAAGCCCGGCGACACGGTGGCCGCCGACCAACCGCTGGTTTCGGTCGAGACCGCCAAGGCCATCGTCGAGATTCCCTCTCCCTACGCCGGACAGGTCGCCAGGCTGTTTGCCGCGGCCGGCGAGATCGTGCATCTCGGCGCGCCGCTGGCCGGCTTCGAAGGCGCGGGCGAGCCGGAGGATGCGGGCGCGGTGGTGGGCGACGTCAAGGTGGGCACGCAGGTGGTCGCGGAAGCGCCCGCCGCCCTGGGCCGCGGCGGCGGCGCGGTGCGGGCAGTGCCAGCCGTGCGCGCCCTGGCGCGGCAACTCGACGTGGACCTGGCGATGATCACCCCTTCCGGCGCGGATGGCGTCATCACCGCCGCCGACGTGCGGCGCGTGGCCGCGACGCTGGCGGACCTGGGGCCGCCGGAAGTCTTGCGCGGCGTGCGGCGCGCGATGGCGCAGAACATGGCGCGCGCGCAAAGCGAGGTCGCGGCGGCGACCGTGATCGACGATGCCGACATCCACGCCTGGGCGCCCGGCACCGACACCACGATCCGGCTGGTGCGCGCGCTGGTCGCCGGATGCCGCGCCGAACCCGGCCTCAATGCCTGGTACGAAAGCCAGACCGGCCGCCGCCATGTCCCGAAGCGGATCGACGTAGGCATCGCGGTAGACCTGCCCGAAGGCCTGTTCGTGCCGGTGCTGCGCGACACCGGCAACCGCGACGCGGCCGACCTGCGGCGCGGCCTGGACCGCATGCGCGCGGACGTGCGCGCGCGCAAGATCGCGCCCGAGGAAATGCGCGGCAACACCATCACGCTGTCCAACTTCGGCATGATCGCCGGCAAGTACGCGGCGCCCATCGTGGTGCCGCCAACGGTGGCCATTCTTGGCGCCGGCCGCATCCACGACGCGGTGGTGGCATCCGGCGGCGTGCCTGCGGTGCACCGCATCCTGCCGCTCAGCCTTACCTTCGATCACCGGGTGGTCACGGGCGGCGAAGCCGCGCGCTTCCTGGCCGCGGTGATTGCCGACCTGGCCTTGCCGGTATAGGCCAGAACACATCTTGCAGGCCGAGGCCCGGCAGCTTGCCGGCCTGGCCGCGGAGCGACCATGTCCGATGCTTCTTTCATCCATGCTCACGCAGCCCATGACGACTGGCGGGAGGCGCTGGCCCAGTGCCGGACGCAACTTGACGCGCAACTGGCGGCCCGCCAGGCAGCGCCGGGCGGCGGCGCCGCGCTCACGCTCGGGTGGTGTTACCTCAGCGACTATTACGCGCCGTCGGCCGAGGACATACTCACCGCGCTGCGGGAACACTGGCCAGGCGTGGCCTGGGTAGGTACGGCCGGCGTGGGCGTCTGCGCGGGCGGCGTCGAGTACATCGACGAGCCCGCCATGGTGCTGATGGCGGCGTCGTTGCCGCCCACCGCGTTCAGGCTGTTCTCCGGGCTGCAGCCGCTGCCCCCCGCCTCCTCCGCCTTCGTGCCCCATACCGCGCTGGTGCATGCCGAAGGCAGCACGCCGGATGTCCAGGACCTGCTGCACGAACTGAGCGAGCGCACCGCCACCGGCTACCTGTTTGGCGGCCTGTCATCGGCGCGCAACCGCACCCTGCACATCGCCGACGGTGTCTTCTCCGGCGGGTTGTCGGGTGTGCTGTTCGACGCCGGGATCGGCCTGATCTCGCGGGTGACGCAGGGCTGCAAGCCGATCGGGCCGGTGCGTATCGTCACCCGTGCCGCGCATAACCTGCTGTTCGAACTGGACGGCGAACCCGCGCTCGACTGCGTCCTGAAAGACCTGGGGCTGGGCGGCGATGTGCCGGAGGAAACCTTGTCCAGCGTACTGTCCGCCACGCTGGTGGGCCTGAGCACCGGGGGCGACGATGCACCCAGCGTGCCCGGCAGGTTCGGCGTGGAAACGCTGGTGCGGCATGTGCTCGGCGTGGACATGCAGCATGGGGTGCTGGCGCTGGCGGATGTGGTGGAGGACGGAATGCGGCTGGCGTTCTGCACGCGCAATCCCGCCGCGGCGCGGGCGGATCTGGTGCGCGTGGCTACCGAGATACGGGCTGAACTGGAGAGCGGCGCGGCTGGCCATGCCCTGGGGGCGCTGTATATCAGTTGCTCGGGGAGGGGCGGGCCGCATTTTGGGGCGCCGGGGGCGGAGTTGAAGATGGTGCGGGAGGCGTTGGGGGATTTGCCCTTGGCGGGGTTTTTTGCCGGGGGGGAGATTGCTCGGGATCGGCTTTATGGATATACGGGGGTGTTGACGGTTTTTACTGGGCGGTGAGGGGGCGTTGGGGGTTTTGTGGGGCAGCTTTTGAGGCTTTGGGCTACCGGTTATGTGGGTGGGCGGTATTTTGGCGCTTCTAGCTGCTGGCGCGGCTGTACGGGGTTGGCCGTTTACGCACACGGAGGTGTCACTTTTCTTTACTCGTAAAGAAAAGTAACCAAAAGAAAGCGATCCTTGCAGGAGGCTGGCTTGTCGGGCTTGCGCAGCCCATTGGTTTCGTCGTCAGGCCCCGGGTTCTAATAGCCTCATGCCGTTACCGGTTTGAATGACCACGATCCTGCCAATGGCGCTGGTTCCGTAGTGAGGCCCCCGGTAGCGGCTCCCTGCCCATTCGCCCATCTGCCGGTACCGGCACGGAGCATCACGA
>NZ_JBFTSG010000071.1:0-40636 GCF_056399885.1 Cupriavidus sp. 01L45
CGCGTCACGCGCTTCTTACTTCTTACCGTGGCTTTCCGCTTCCGCAAAACTGATCTGTCGCTTCATCTCCGGACCTGACTCAAGGGCATGCTTATGACAACGCACTCATCCTATGTCGCGATGACTCGCGAACCGATTTATTCAGCATTTCCCTAGCGTTCGCAATGAGCGGCTCGCCGATGGTGGCCGGAACGACAGTGTCCTTAGTAGCGCGGACGACCGTTAAGCGGCCAGGAAATGTCGCCATCTGTTCGAAGACAACCGGGCGCCGCCAGCTTTGCGGTGAGCGGAGTATCTTGGTGAAGGCTGGCGCGAAGGAAACCTCGAAAAGAGTAGTGATGTTCCAAGTCGGGACCCGTCACTTCCGAGTTCGTACTCGCGAGGGTGCTTCAGGGACATTCTCCGCGCGCTTCGCGCCCTTGCGCTCCTTCGTTATGAGGTTCGCGGCTTCCTCGACAGGCGCTTTGGCCTTGGCCGCTGGAGGCTTGGCTTTTCTGCCACCCTTAGCCAAGCTTGCTCGCAGCGCTTCCATCAGGTCAATAACTTGGCCGCTGGCCGACACCTCGACTTGTTCGGGCGACACAATCTGTTTGCCTGCAATCTTCGCGTCGATGGCCTGAAGGATGCGCTTCTTCTCTTCGTCCTCGTATTGCGTTGGCTCGTAGCTATCCTCTGCAGCCTGGTCGATAATTTGCAGCGCAAGATTCAACTCGGCGTCGGAAACCTCGACCTGTTCGATGTGCAGGTCTTTCATTGACCGGACTTCATCGGCGAACAGCAACTGCTGGAACACCAAGCCGTCCTCTGCCGGGCGAATCTGCACCCTATGCGTCTTCCCTTTTGACGCCCACTTTGCCAGCGCGCAGCGGCCGCTCTTCAGCATGGCGTCCTTCAGCAAGTTATAGGGCTTGCCGCCCCGCTTGTCGGGCGCGACGAAGTACGCCTTGTCATAGAACAGTGGGTCGACTGTCTTCTCCGGAATGAACGCCACGATTTCGACGACATGGCTTGCGCTTTCCTCCAACGCCTTTAGCTCTTCCGGCGAGAATAGGACATAGCGGTCCTTATCAAACTCATAGCCCTTCTGCAGGTCAGCACGCTCAACCACCTGACCGGTCTTCTCCGAAATGTACTGTTGCTTGGCACGGGAGCCGTCCTTGCACATGTAGTTGAACTTGACGGCGCTCTCACTCTCCGTGGCGGTGTATAGCTTGACCGGTATGGAAACCAAGCCGAAGGAAAGGGACAACGATGCGATGGAACGGGCCGGCATACTATCCTCCACGCCTCGACACTGTTGCACTGAGCAACTGAGGCAAGCGCACGCGCGCTAAGGTCAGCTTAGCCGCTTAAGTGCTGTCGTCAATGACTGCCGCGTCGACCAATAGCCACTCCATGGGTCCTCGGTTTGGAAGCTAAGGTACTCGCGCGCTGTCACGACAGTCCATTGCGCGCCACTTTTCAGCGACATAAGCTGCTCCCACGTCACTGGCATGGACACCCCCAAGCCAGGGCGGGCCCGGGCAGAGAAGGCTGCCACGGTCGTCTGGCCCATCCCGTTGCGCAGGTAATCGACGAAAACTTTCCCCTTACGATTGGCGGGCCCGGACGTAGCAGAAAACCTTTGGGGGATGGTTATGGCAATGTGTTGAACAAATGCCCGGGAGAATCCCTTCACGGTATCGTAGTCAAGCCTTGGCGACAGCGGCACCACTACGTGCAAGCCTTTCCCGCCGCTGGTTTTCAGCCAGGCTTTGAGCCCAAGTTCAGTCAGTAGCGTGTGGACAAGGAGTGCCGCTTCCTGCATGTGCGGCCACTTCAGGTCTTCGCCAGGGTCCAGGTCGAAGATGACCCTGTCAGGCTTGTTGAGACGCTTGGCCATAGAGTTCCAGGTGTGGAACTCCACAACATTCATCTGAGCAGCAGATACAAGCGCGTCCAGGTTGTCGACGGTGAGCAGAGCAGCGTGGCCCGGCCACAAGGCGGGGTCGTGTTCTTTGAGCCCCGGCATCTTGCTCTCAGGGTGTTTTTGAAAAAACAGTTCTTCGGTGATGCCATTGGGCGCGCGCAGCATCGATAGTGGGCGGTCCTTTAGGTGGGGCAGCATCCAGTCGGCTACGCTTTCGTAGTAGCGAACCAAGTCGAGCTTGGTGAGCCCCGTCGACGGGTCGATGACCCGTTCAGGGTGGGTCACCTTCACCAAGCTGGGTGCCGGCGCTGAAGCTGCGGTCTTGGCCGCTTCCCGGGTGATTTGGCTTGCCGGTTTGTCAGTACGCAAACCTTTGAACGAGGCTTGTCGCACGTGACCGTCAGGCGTCCACTCGGCGAAGGCAACCTCTGCCACCAGCAGCGGCTGGACCCAATGCTCGCTGCCCGCAGTGCGCTTTGACCAGCGCCCGGGCTTAACGGCTTTGGCGTCAAACGGCGCAGAAGGAACTTCAATTGCGGTCAAGCGGGTCCACAGGTCTCGGCCGGTCTTGGCATCCCAACCTGTGCCGACTTTGCCGGCATAGCGGAGCTTGCCATCCTCGTGGTAACCCACCAGTAGGCTACCGACTTCCTGGGGCGCTCCGCTTCGGTCTGTGAAACCGCAGATGACGAATTCTTGGCAGAGTGTGCATTTCGCCTTGAGCCACGTTTGCGTTCGTGTCGACACATACGGTGCGTCTTGCCGCTTGAACATCAAGCCCTCTAGCCCCAATTTGCATGCGGCCTTGAAAACCTGCGCCGGCGGCGCGTCGAAACGCTGGCTGGTTCGAATCCGCTCGGTGGGCTCGCCGATGAGCTGCTCCAGGAGCGCTTTCCGGGAGGTCAGGGGCACCTTTCGGAGGTCTTGGCCGTCCCAATATGGAATATCGAAAAGGAAGTAGACGATGTTTTCATTGCGAGCCCCGTCCATAGCGTTCTGCAAAGCATTGAAGTCAGGGAGTCCGTCCTTGATGACCACGAGCTCTCCATCGAGCCAAGCGCTTGTGATGCCCAATTTTTCTACTTCGGCAGCGAGACTCTTCAGTTTATTGGTCCAGTCATGGCCGCCTCTCGTGAACAAGCGGACTCGTCCCTTGTCGATGCGCGCCATCATGCGATAGCCGTCGAACTTCGTCTCGACTATCCAGTCATCGCCTTTCGGCAGCGAGGTTGCTAAGGTGGCTAGCTGTGGCCCTAGCTTCGCGGGCAGGTCGGCTTTGGCAGCAAGCGACAAGTCGATTGTTGATACCGCGGTGGGCGGATTCGCGAAAGACGTTTTCGGCTCGCGCTGCTCGACCAGTCCTAGCGGTCTGTCGATGACGCTGTCAGGCAGCGCCTTGACGACGTCATACTCGGCGAGCGGCTTTGCCCACTCATCGCGCTTCTTGAATAGCATCCACGAGTCTTGCTTGTCTTCAGGCTTGGAGATGCGCACCAGCTCCCACAGGCCGGCGAGCTTTTCCCCGTGGAGCTGGAAGATGAGTTTTCCGTCTTTCATTCCCACGTGTGGGTCGCCTGTCGGCTCCCAGGTTCCACGGTCCCACACGAGAACCACGCCTGCGCCATACTGTTTTGGCGGAATGGTGCCCTCAAAGTTTGCATAGTCGAGGGGATGGTCTTCGACGTGGATGGCCATCCGTTTTTGCTGCGGGTCGAAGCTTGGACCCTTGGGAACAGCCCAACTCAGTAAGACTCCATCGAGCTCAAGGCGAAAGTCATAGTGGAGACGGCCTGCCCAGTGCTTTTGGATGACGAAAGAGAGGCCTTTGACCGGCGTCGAGTGGCCGGAAACCTGAGAAGCAGGCTCGGGCGTGACATTGAAGTCACGCTTCTGCTCATACTGGGAGAGCGGAGGGCGGATACGGTCAGCGGCCATGGCCCAGTCTACGGCGAGTCCGAGCGGGCCGCCAACCCAGGCAAAGAATGTAATCAGTGCGATACCGACCCACCACCGCCAGAACGACGACCTTGTCGGCCATCCTCGGCATCGGCGCTACGGAGTTGAACTAGCCCTTCATCCGGCGGTCCGCACCGGCGCAGGCGGAATTGTTCGACGTGCTCAGGTCGCGACAATAGATATTGCAGCACAACGGAAGCCACGTGCACCGCCACGAGTATCGACCGGTAGACGGGCGAATTAAAGGCGTCTGCGACTTTCTGCACTGATTGATTGGTGCAGGAAGTCGAAAGGCCGTTGTTGTGAGTTGCAATTTTGGAAATAATGTAGGATGCTGGAGTTACTATAGAAACGGAGAAAGACAATGGCGACATACAAACAACTGCTGGCGGAAAAAGAAAAGATTGAGGCTCAGCTCATCGAAGTACGTGCAACAGAGGTCGCTGGTGTTATCGAGCAGATTCAAGCCCTGATGGCGCAGTATGAGTTGACTGCCGATGACATCGCTCCAAAGCGTCGCCGTGGCCGTCCCGCGGCAGGCGCGGCAGCTAAGGCTCCGGCAAAATCCAAATCATCCTTGCCGCCTAAGTATCAAGACCCCAAGACGGGTGCAACTTGGACTGGCCGTGGCCGTGCGCCGGCTTGGCTCGGTAAGAATCGCGTCAAATTTCTGATTCCAGAAGCGTGAGCCCCACGCGGCAGTACGAACTGCTGCCGAATGCCTTACGCCGTATTGACTGAGAGGTCTGGACGCAAGAGAGCTCTTCGCTGGGACGAAGGGCTTTTTGCTTATACGACTTAGCCGTGCTGACTGGCGTCTCCGACATTTCGCGGCTTCCTGACCTTGGGCCGGCGTCGTTAGGCTTTGCAGCACCGCCTTTGTGAGCAACGGCATGTCCACTTTGGCCCGTAATGGGCCGGCAAAGAGAGAAGAAGGCGAGCCCACCAAGACGTATTCAGAACCTCTTGTGCTCACGCGGATGTCGTGCCTCATGTCAAGCCTGCAAAGCTCTACTACGTCAAGCCGTTTCATAGTCAAGCTCCAGTTCATCCGCGGCACGTCGCCCGACGATGTGAAGCGCTTCAATCTTGGTGCATGCGACTACGTGCTTTGTCATGGGAGAACCTGCGCGGACGCCACACACTCACACTGCTGTGAGGCGAAGCATGAGGCGTGCGTTGACTTCAATTCGGCCACAGCCCGTGCATACATCCAGTCCACCTCGTCTGAGGACCGTACAGTAAGAGCAAGACTTTTTAGTAGTCCGTCATGAAGCCCATAAAAGAGGCCATGCACGGCGACTGTCTGACCCCGTGCCCACGCGTCTTGTAGCACCGTCGTCAAGCAGAGGTTCCTGGCCTGTTCAAGAACGTTAAGCCGGCACGTGGCGTCGAATCTAACCTCTGGTGCTAGCGTCTGGAGCCACAAAGAGTGCTTCTCGACAACATCCCGAATGTGTCTCACCCAGTTGTCGGCAAGGCCAATGCGCATCCCATCGAGAGCGGCGCGTACACCGCCGCAGCCAGAATGCCCAACGACCGTGACATCCTGGACCTTGAGCATGTCGACCGCGTACTGCAATACTGAGAGACAGTTCAAATCCGAATGTGCGACGACATTCGCGATATTCCGATGCACGAACAGCTCTCCTGGCAGCAGGCCAACGAGCTCATTCGCGGGAACACGGCTGTCAGCGCAGCCAATCCAGAGCCACTGGGGCGCTTGCTGCCGCATGAGCGAATGAAAGAAGCCTGGGCGTCTATCTTCGACCTCGGCTGCCCATTGGCGATTGTTCTCTAGGAGGCTGTCCAGGTCCAGCTTCAGCCTTCCCTTGGCTGCGTGGTTCATCACTAAACCTTTCCAGTGTGGCATCGTCGCTGGGTAGCGGGGCGATACCGGAGATTGGTCACGGCTTTACTGTCGTCTAAACGTTGCGACCTGTAAATTCCGAAGGATGGAAGCCATTCATACGCTAGACGTATGGAACCGATAGCGGTCGCTGGCAATGAATCGTTACTTTGGGCAAAGACAGGGCGTTTGACGCGGTCGCCGAGAAGGGGGGATGTTGTGCATCAGGACTGATGCACGCGAGGGACCACCGCGCGACGTGCGCACACACTGGGCGATGACGAGCCTGCGCAACTCATGCGCGCCATTTCCTTGCGAGACGCGGAAAGTTGGAGCGTCAGCTGGTGCAACTGCTGGCTGTCGCAAAGGCCATGAACATGGAACAGCTGGCGGAGCGAACAGCTGGCGTCCCACCCGACACCGCCCCTCGGACTTCTGTGTTTCAGAAATCCCATCGCTCACGCCATCCAAAGGATTCTTCCCACACCTTTTGAGTGTCCGGAAAAGCTCGTCCGGAAGTTTCCGTGACTTTGCTTTGTATGTACATTCCGAATTGCGTATTGAATGCATACGTAATTCGGATGTACTGGAGGCATCCACAAGCAGGACCCCAAGGTGGTGCCTGTGACGAGCATTGCACCTGTTGGCCCTTGAAGGAACGACGCCACATACTCGCTGAGCGCCGTATCCCCCCACCACGTGCCCGGTGGAAGAATGCATCAATCGAGTTTGATGCCGGCGTCCAGAACTACTTTCTTCCACTTTCCTGCCTGGGTGCGCATCAGACTTTCTAATGCTTCCTGGCTGCCTCCTGCAGGCTCAAGGTCCATTTCAACAAGACGACGCTTAATCTCGGGGTCGGCCAGAATCTCGTTGATAGCCTTGTTCAGCTTGGCTGTGACTTCCTTGGGCGTTCCTGCTGGTGCGACCAGCGCCTGCCAAAAAATCATTTCGAAACCTGGCAAGCCGTTCTCAGACACGGTCGGGAGTTCCGGATATGCTGCTGCCCGCTTTGATGTCGTAATGGCTAGCGCTTTGAGCTTGCCGCCCTTCACAAGCGGCATCGCTTCAGGCGCCAGCGCCATCATGATTTGCACCTGCCCCGCCATCAGGTCCTGTAGCGCCGGGGCACCTCCCTTGTACGGAACATGAACAATGTTCGTGTTAGTCGCCTTTTTGTACAGTTCCATGCCGAGATGGCTCGGCGTGCCATTCCCAGCCGATGCGTAACCGTCGGAAGAGGGGCGACTCTTCAGGTAGCGAGCTAGGTCAGACATTGAGCTGACGGGCACGCTGGGATTGACCACCACCACGCTTGGAATCGAGGTGACCTGGATGATTGGCGCGAAATCCTTTGCCGGGTCGTAGCTCAGTTTGCTGTACAGGCTTGGATTGACAGATAAGCCAGTCATCGTCGCGAAAAGCAACGTGTACCCATCCGGTACCGACTTTGCCACCGCGCCTGCGGCGATAGCTTCGCTAGCGCCAGGACGATTGTCGACCACAACTGCCTGGCCGAGTTTGGTCGCAAGCTTCTGGCCAATCAGGCGGGCCACGCCGTCTGTAGAGCCCCCAGGCGGATAGGGAACCAGTACGCGGATTGGTTTGTTGGGATAGTCGGCGGCACTGGCGAAGGCCGGTGCGATGAGAAGCGATATTGCGGCAACTAGGGCAGTGGTAAGGCGCTTCATGGCGTCGTCTTTTCAGGGGAGTGTAAGCTAAGGGTGCGAGGTAAAGGCGGACTACGCGCTGTGGAGTTCGAGAACGGCATCGCCGTACCCAACTGTCTTGCCATCATCCACAAGCTGGTTCCCAGTCCTCCCGTCTGCCGGGGCGATGATGGCACTCAAGACCGAGTCAATTGTCAGGTAGCCCACATGGTCTCCCTGCCTGACTGCATCGGAAAATGCATCAGCAGCGAGCGGATGCACCCGACTGAATGCGCCAGTTGCGCTCGAAAGAATATCCTTGTGCTTCGTAAGCGAGGGCTTGATGAGCACATTCGTCTTCACGGGCTCCTCAACTGGATGCGCAGCTTGTCCGGCCGCCTCGGCGAAGCGCAGAGTCAAGGTTTGAGTGCCATCGCTATACGACAACTCGGAAGCCCCGGCTCGCTCCAGACCGGCGACCAGCGAGGCAATCTCTTCAGTCTTCATGGCTGCCTTCCTTTGAAGCTGCGTCCCAATGCGATATCAGCCTCTCGAGATAGTGGATGTCGGCGCCCCCGTTGCCAAAGGTTGGCTCGTCCATCAATTTGCGGTGCAATGGGGCGGTTGTTTGAATCCCGTCAACGTGCATCTCGTCAAGGGCGGCCCTCATCCGCGCGATGGCTTCTTCACGAGTGGCTCCATGCACCAGGAGTTTCGCAATGAGCGAGTCGTAATGCGGCGGCACGACATACCCAGGGTAAACATGTGACTCAACGCGAACACCTGGCCCGCCCGGGACAATCCAGTCGAGGATTTTTCCTGGGCACGGCGTGAATTTCCACGGATGCTCAGCGTTGATACGGCACTCGATGGCATGACCGGAAAAAGAGACATCGCTCTGCGTGATACCAAGCTTTTCACCCAGCGCAACGCGCAGCTGCTCGGCGACGATGTCAATGCCGGTGACGAGCTCGGTCACTGGATGCTCCACCTGAAGGCGGGTGTTCATCTCAATAAAGAAGAACTCGCCGTTCTCGTATAAGAACTCGAACGTGCCTGCGGATTTCGGTGAAGGTGATCGACCGTTTCGGTGAACGTGATCAGGGAAGGAAGGTGGTACTGCGCGGTCAGGAGATTGTAGCGTAGGTGATCACGATCCCCGCTTCTTGCTATCTGTCGATGTCCGCTTGCGCATCGACTCGCCCTTGAGCGGCACCTTGTGGGCCTGGTGAACTAGCCGGTCCAGGATGGCGTCGGCGAGCGTCGGGTCATTGAGCCATTGGTGCCAATGCTCGATGGGTAACTGGCTGGTCACGATGGTCGAACGCGTGCCGACACGGTCGTCGAGGACTTCCAGCAGATCACCGCGGGCGCTCTCGGAAGGCTCCTGCAGGCCCCAATCGTCAAGGATCAGGACATCGACACGGGCCAGTTGCGCCAAGCGCCGGGTAAAGCTGCCATCGCCGTGGGCGATCTGCAGTTCTTCGAACAACCGCGGCACCCGCAGATAGAGCACCGAGAACCCTTGCCGACAGGCCTGCTGACCGAAGGCGCAAGCCAGCCAGGACTTGCCAGCGCCTGTCGGCCCGGTCAGGATCAGGCTCTGTGCATTACGGATCCAGTCGCAACTGGCCAGGGTGGCGACGAGCCGCTGGTCAAGTCCCCGGCTGCCGTCATAGATCACATCCTCAACGCACGCTTGGGTATGCTTGAGCTTGGCCGCGCGCAGCAGCCGCTCTAGCCGCCGGGTGTCGCGCCAGGCGATCTCGCGATCGACCAGCATCGAGAAGCGCTCCTCGAACGGCAGGCTGGTGCTGGCGGTCAGAGCGGACTGTTCCTCGAAGGCTCGGGCCATCCCATCCAGCTTGAGCGCCTTGAGTTGGCCAACGGTGTGTTGCATCAGCATGTATTTTCCTAATGGTAGTAGTCAGGGCCACGCACGTTGTCATGCATGGGGGAATGCCACTCGGACTGCGGTCCCGGCAGAGTGGCTTGCCGGTCCAGATGGTTTTCGAGGATGGAGATCACCGACTTGCGAGTGAGGGAACCGATGGCGACGGCTCGAGCGCAGGCAGCCTCCAACCGGTCCTTACCGTATTTCTTGGCGAGGCTGAGCAGGCCCAGACAGGCGCGGTAGCCCATTTCGGGGTGACTTCTGCTGGTGAGTTGGTATTCGACGATGACAGCGACACTAGGGCCAATCGAAGCCGCCCAGTTGAGCAGCCGGCCCGGCGTCCATTCAAGGTGGGCGCGGTGCGCTGCGGGCATGTGGTCCTTAACCGTGCTGTGGCTACCCTTGCGGGTATTGCGCGCGTGCAGCGCCACGCGCTTGCCGCCGGACAGGATCTCGATGGTGTGGCGCGTTATGCGAGCCTCCACGGCCTTGCGAACCAGGGCATGTGGCACGCTGTAGTAGTGGCCGTCGATCTCGATGTGATAGTCGATGTTGACCCGGCACTGCTTGAACGTCGCCACCTCATAGCGTCGCTCCGGCAGCGGGCGCAGCACCGGGCGGTCCAGCCGCTCGAACCATTCCCGTCGCGTGCCAGGCAACTTCTTGAAGGGGCGGCTGTTCAGGTCGGCGACGAGCTTCTTGATGGCCTTATTGAGCTCGGCCAAGCTGTAGAAGCGGTGGTTGCGCAGCCGTGCCAGAATCCAACGCTCGACGATCAACACGCCGGTTTCGACCTTGGCCTTGTCTTGGGGCTTACGTGGCCGCGCCGGCAGCATGGCCGTGCTGTAGTGATGAACGAAGTCCTCTGCGGTTCGGGATAGCACAGGCTCATATCGGTCCGGCCGAGCGACCAGCGCTCGCGGATTGTCCGGCACCAGCAATTCCGGCACGCCGCCGATGAACTCCATCGCGCAAACCATGCCTCCGATCCAGTCGGCAGTAGTCTGACCGCGGGTGGCGCACGCGTAGGTGTAGTTCGACGCGCCCAGCACGGCGACGAAGATACTGGCCTCGAAGGTCGTGCCGCCTTCCGGGTTGAGAACCGGAACCATAGGACCAGCGAAGTCCGCGAACAGCTTCTCGCCGGCATTGTGATGCTGGCGCATGGATCGCTTGAGCATCGCCGCCCAGTCCCGGTAGCGACAGCAGAACTGTGTGTACTGGTAGATTGGGACACCTGAATTCGCTTCCAGGTATTCCTCCCACAGCAACTGCAACGTCACGCCCTTGCGGCGCAACTCGCGATGCAGGTAGGCGAAGTCCGGTGTCACTCGACCGCCCGCGCTGTTGGCCGGCTTCTGCGCGCCAAACAGCCGCTGCTCCAGCGCATCCTCGTCAAGACTGTCTGCCAGCGGCCAATCCAGTCCCGACGCCTTCGCCATCGCCGCGTACTGCGAGACAGCGCCAACACTCACACCCGTAGCCCTGGYAATCTGCCGGTGCGACAGGCCACACGCCCACTTCAGGCGAAGCACTTCCTTGATCTTGCGCATGGTCATCCGGTTGGCCGGCATCAGCTTGCTTCCTTGCAAAAAAAGGAAACAGCGTATCGCCGGCGATCTAGCCCATGCGCAGTACCACCCCCAGCCCTTGCCCGGCGCCATTTCGGCGCATGATCACCCGTTTCGGCTGCTTGATCAGCTATTTCGGCAACGTGATCACTCGTTTCGGGATCGTGATCACCGATTTCGGCGTCGCCGCCAAAGTGATCACGTTCAGCCGAAACCGGCGATCACCTTCCGGCCGAAACAGGTGATCACGTTGCGCCGAAATCGCTGATCACGGGCCCCGAAATACGCAAACGTGCCGGCGCCGCGGTATCCAATTTGCAAGCACGCTTGAGTACAGAGCTCTCCAATTCGTGCTATATCGCTTCGGTCGATTCCTGGCGCTGGAGACTCCTCAATCAGCTTCTGGTGCCTTCGCTGGGTAGAGCAGTCGCGCTCTCCTAGCCAGATGGCATTTCCATGTGTGTCAGCAAGAATTTGTATCTCGACATGGCGAGGCGTCTTGAGGTACCGCTCAAGGTACACGGTGGGATTTCCAAATGCGCGGCCAGCCTCCTCGCGCGTCATGGCCACAGCATTCAGGAGCTCAGCCGGGCTATCAACCACGCGCATACCTCTACCGCCACCACCGCCCGCCGCCTTGACAATAAGCGGGTAGCCGACTCGCTCTGCGAGGTCAACAATGCGGTCTGGTTCTTCTGACAGTGGACCATCTGAGCCCGGAACGCAGGGAACACCAGCTTTTGCCATGGCCTGCTTGGCGCTCACCTTGTCACCCATTAGCCGGATGGATTCAGAGGTCGGTCCCACAAAAACAAGCCCGGCGCTCTCGACTGCAGCAGCAAACGAGCCATTCTCGGAGAGGAAGCCATATCCAGGATGCACGGCTCCCGCGCCTGTTGCCTTCGCGGCGAGAAGAATCTCTTGGTGATTCAGGTAGCTCTTCGACGATGGAGCAGGGCCGATGCATATCGCTTTGTCCGCCAATGCGACATGTCGAAGCGTGGCATCCGCCTCGGAGTGAGYCGCTACCGTCTTGAGTCCGAGTTTGCGACAAGCACGCTGAATTCTCAGTGCAATTTCACCACGGTTCGCTATGAGGACAGTATCAAACATGGGCTGCCTCCAGGTCCTCGATGACGAAAAGCGGTGTGTCGGCAGAGACCGCCGCGCCGTCGGCGACGAGAATCTCCGCAATCCGTCCTGCACGGTCGGATTCAATCGGGTTGAGCAGCTTCATTGCTTCCACGATTGCCAAGGTTTGGCCTTCCTCGACGGTGTCACCAACCGACACGAACGAGGGTTGGTTTGGGGCAGGAGAGCGATAGAAGGTGCCAATCATCCCCGCAATTACACTATTTCGAGTGGCCGTCGCGGTGGGGGCCTCGGCGACGGCGGCCTCTTCCGCCAACGCAGGCGCCCGCTCCGTCACAAGTTGTTCGGACGTCTCAGCGGTGGGGCTAGGGCGTGATGAGCGCCTCTTCAGCTTCACCTGTCGCTGCCCGTCGCCATATTCGATTTCGCTGAGCGCCGTTGAGCTTTCAAGGACGTCGAGCAGCGTTTGCACGAACTTCAGGTCCATGTGTTCCTCAGCTGAATGACTTAACCACGATGCCCGCGCCCTCGAGCGTGCTACGGACTTTCGCCGCCATCTGGATGGCACCGGGCGTGTCGCTATGGACGCAGATGGTGTCAATCTGGACGGGGAGAAGCTTCCCGGAAGTAGTTTCAATGGCGCCGGCCCGGACCATCCGCAGCATGCGGGCTGCCGCTTCGTCGCCGTCGTGTAGCACTGCGCCGGGCACGGAGCGATGTACCAGGTTCCCTTCCTCGGTATATGCACGGTCGGCGAAGACCTCGCGCCGCACAGCCAACCCCATCTCGGAAGCCACACGCTCCATAGCAGCGCCAGCGAAAGTCATGCAGGTAAGGCTCGGGTCGACCGCCTTGATTGCACGTGCAATGGCTTTTGCGACGGCTTCGTCAGCCTGCGTCAGGTTTCCGAGTGCACCGTGTGCCTTGACGTAGGTAATGGGGTGGTCAGCATATCGCGACAGCGCTTGCGCCGCGCCAATCTGATACGCAACCAGACGTTCAATTTCGCCGTGCGTGAAAGGAATGACGCGACGACCGAAGCCCCACAGGTCGGGGAAGCCAGGATGGGCACCCACGGCGACGCCACGAGCCTTTGCCAGCGCGAAAGTCTTCGCCATGATTTCCGGGTCGCCCGCGTGCAATCCACAAGCGACATTGGCCGAGGTGACAATCTCGAGGATGGCAGCATCATCGCCCATCCGGTAGGCGCCGAAACCCTCACCCATATCGGAATTGAGGTCTACTTCGATGGCTCTATTTTGTGTGCTCATGATTCTCGGTTCCTTGTTGAGGTTTGGGAGGCGGCTAGCTAGGCGCGCCCAGACATCATTGCCAGGGTGTCCCTGATGCGTAGTTCTTCGTCGCGTCTCGTTTGAAGTGCGGCTACGGCGGTATCAATGTCTGTGAGTTCGAATCGAATTCCGCAACCGATAGGAGCTTGCGATAGCTTCCACAAGTCGGCTTCAATCACAGTGGCAATCTTCGGGTAGCCGCCGCACGTATTGGCTTCTGCAAGCTGGACGATGGCTTGACCCGATGGGGGGACCTGAATGGTCCCCGCGACGATGCCATGAGAGAGCAGTTCGACGTGTTGCGATTGATTCAGCATCGGTCCGTTGAGTCGATATCCAACACGATTTGCGTCTGGTGTCACCTTGAACTCATCTCGCAGGAAGGCCGTCTGCGACTCGGGCGTGAACCGCTCGAATTCAGCTGCAGGGAGTACACGGACGGAGATGCAGTTTGTGCTCAGTTCATCCCAATATTCGAGCAAGCCCTTAGGAACCACGCCGAGCCCGACCTTCCAAGGACGGTCCGAAGCCGATTGCTCAGTGCCCACCTCCAGGCGGTCCCCGCGCATCAAGCCGCGACCCGAAGCACCACCAAAGGCGCCTTTCAGGTCAGTTGACTTCGAGCCCATGATTGGTTTGACGTTCATGCCGCCACCAATAGTCAAATAGGCTCGGGTCCCGCGCCGGGGGCGCTCGATGACGAGGGTCTGCCCCGCCGAAGCTGTTCGACCCCACCATAGCGCGAGGCGCTGTTCATCCAGGCTCGCCTTGGCGTCAGCGCCTGTCACGGCAAAACGTGTATCCTCGTGGAACTTGACGCGAAATGGGAACAGGTTGATTTCGATGCCCGCTTCCCCACGGTCATTTCCTACCAGCGCGTTACCGATTGATAGGGCGAAAGGGTCCATGGCGCCGCTGCGGCTGACGCCGTAACTCATGCATCCGTAGCGTCCCAGGTCCTGCACTACGTTTGGAGCGCCGTTCGAAAGAATCTCTATCACGCCGCAATCTCCTTGATGCCGAACCTGACCGTGTCCCCGGGCGCGAGTAAGCACGGACTGTCCTTGGTTGCGTCAAACATCTCTCGGTCGGCGATGCCGATGAGGTGCCAGCCTGACGGCGCTGTGCATGGCATGACGCCGGCCTGGCTGCCGCCCACAATCACTGAGCCCTTCTGGACCTTCATGCGTGGCGAGCTTCGACGCGGCACTGAAAGCTCTTCAGGAAGTCCCGTCATGTATGCGAATCCGGGCATTGAGCCAACGCACGCAACGGTGTAGACCGCTGAGCTATGCCGAAGGACATACTCGTCTATGGTGAGTGCCGCGCCTTCTGCGAGGTCCTTTAAGTCCTCGCCATACTCGCCGCCGTAGGTGACGGAGATGTCGAAATGCCTGCCGGAGCGGTGCGTTGGCGTTGCGGACTCCCATAGCTGGCGCATCAGCGCTTCCGCTTTACGTGGGTGAAGCTGGAGCGGGTCGAATGTCAGGAGGAGGTTATTGACGCCGAGTACCACCTCATGAGGCGTAGCCTTCCCTAAGCGCTGACGCAGCTTGCTGGCCAGTGAAAGCAGGAGTGACTGGATGTCTTTGTCGAAAGCGCCGGTGGACGCGTCGAGCAGGAGCGCGCCGGAGCCTGCGGCGTGAATGCGGGCAGCGATGGTGTTGTCGGGCTCTGCCAGTTCCAGTGTGAGCGTCATGCTTGAAAGATACCGATTGCGATTCAGGGTCCGGCCGCGCAGTGACGCAGCGGCCGGGACTGGTCAGTGTTCCAGCGGCTTGTGAGCCGTCTCCTTGGCTGCAAGGAGGCTGGCCAAAGTGACCAGCAGGCCGGCTCCGATGTAGAGCGAGAGGGTGGTGGACGACTGATATGTCTTGTAGAGGCTGGCGAAGACGAGGGGCGCAAATCCCCCGCCGATGATGCCGCCCAGCGTCGCTGCCAGCGATGCTCCCGCATACCGGACACGCGTCGGGAACTGTTCCGTCACAAAGGCAGCTTGTGGACCGTACATCATGGCCTGGAACAACATGCCAACTACGACTGCGATACAGATGTTCGCCGGGTCGAGGGTGTTCATCAGCGGAAAATATGCAAACGCCCAGCCAATCGACAACACGGCGCCCGCCCCATACACAATTCTCCGGCCGAGCTTGTCGCTGAGCGCGCCGAAGAGTGGCACCGAAACTGCATGGAGAGCAGCGCCGAGCATGGTTGCGGTCAGTGCCAGAGAGCGAGGCAGATTGAGCACCGTCGTCACGTAAGTGAGCGTGAAAACCACGAGCAGGCCGTAGACAATGTCGGAGCCGATTCTCACGCCACCCGCAATCAGCAGACGCCGCCCGTAGCTGTGGAGGACTTCCTTCAGCGGCATTTTGGCTTTGCTATGGCCCCGCTCGAGCTGCTCGAACATCGGCGTCTCGTCCACGCCGCGGCGCAGCCACAGACCGAATGCAACGAGGAAAACACTTGAAAGGAAAGGAATCCGCCAACCCCAAGCGTGGAACGCTTCGGTGGGAAGGAAGTAGGTGAAGAAGGTAATGAAGCCCGCACCTAGCAACGTGCCACAGGCAGGGCCAACCTGGGCGAAAGATGCATTGCACCCACGTTGTTCCTGGCTGCCATGCTCCATCGAAAGCAGCACGGCGCCCGCCCATTCGCCGCCAATCGACACGCCCTGGAGGAAACGAAGCGCGACCAGCAGGATGGGACTCCAAGTGCCCCAGACTTCATAGGTGGGCAACATGCCCATGAGGCCGGTCGACGCACCCATCAGCACCAACGTGGCGACCAGGACGAAGCGTCGGCCGAGCTTGTCACCGAGGTGGCCGAAGACAATGCCGCCGAAAGGCCGTGACAGGTATCCGACGGCGTAGGTCGAGAAGGCCAGGATGGTTCCAGACAACGGGTCCACCGACGGAAAGAACACGCTGTTGAAGACGAGTGCCGCCATGAGGTTGTAGACCGTGAAGTCGTACCATTCCAGGGTCGTACCAATTGAACTCGCGGCAGCGAGGCGCCGCATCTTTTGACGCGGGGCCGCAACATGGGCTGACTCGCCTGTTGGCGAAAAAATCGTTGCGTTGTCCATTACTTCAACTCCTCGCGAGACAGCTTCCACGTCAGCTGATAGCGGGCTGCATCGGCTGGCGAACAGGGAAGGGCTTCGATGGCATGGCGCAAAGCAGCTTCGTTCGAAGCGGAGTTGCTGCTTTCGATGATGTAGAGCGGACGCATCTTGCGCGTCGCAAGGTCCTCAAGGGGGAGCGGGCGGCTGAGCTCGTCATTCGGGCTGATGAGGTATGAGCGGACGAAAGCACTGTCTTCCGCAAGGAGGGCCCCCACGTTTTTGCACTTCCCTTCCACGTCAGGAGTGGGGGCATTCAACGGGAGCACTGCGACCCAACCTCCACTGCCTTGACCGACGTCTGCGGAAACGTCGCCAATCCGGCGCGTTGGGAGGAGCATTTTCGGCAGTATTTTCATGGACCAGGGAGTCTGGTTCTTGAATGCATGGGAATATGCCGGTGAAGCAAATACTGAAATCGATTCCGCCCAATACAGGCCCAGATATTTCGGGCGACCAGTTACCGAAATATAACGAGCCGCCGAGATAACCCCTTCCATCCGGACTCGCTCTTCAATATGTTCTCTGTCATACCAGGCGTTAAAATCTATTTCATCATCGGGGCTAATATCCGATGCGACAAAAAGAATGCCAAATTTATTCTCTGCCATTTCCTCACCTCGCTCGTTTTGCTAATTTGAATGCTACTAAGACGGCGTAGTGAGGCACAAACGGGAATTTTTTCGACTACCTAATAGACTTTCTTTCGACCCTTAAGGGTTGATGCACCAGAGCGGTCGAAAAGAGGGCGTTTTTGGTGCATCGAGTGCCTTCTGGAGCTTTTGCGGGCGAGGGTAATCCCTATCTTTATCGAGCCATGGAAGACTTCGATTTATTCGGAGTATTGAGTGGTGGGGTAATCCCTAGGTGTTCAAGGTGCTCCAGGAACTAAGAAATGCTGCGTGCGGATGGGTGAGTCTGCATCAATGTGGGGAGAATGGTGCAGGCATTGAGCGCATAAATCGGTCTGCTTCCTGGCAAGCCAATTCGGCGACAAGTTTGATGGCGTCGGATACGCGGCTTTCCAAATAGCTGACAATCAGGCCCTGAGGCGGGAGCGGCATGTCAGTTTCGATAATCCGCAGCTCACCCCTGACAACCTCCTCGCGTACCGGCGGCAGTGGTATTAACGCGTTTCCAAAACCGCACCGCACCAGTCGAGCAAGCGCAGCTATCGAATTAACACAATGCACCTTTCCCATTGGCACACCGGCGCGCCGATACACGTCCTTGAGCACAAGGTAAGGCTGAGAGCCACGGCTCATTGTGACCACTGGTTGGGTAAGCAGCTCTCGGACGTCTACCTTACGCTCGCCTTTATTGCCAGGCCCAACCCATCCAATCCGCATTGGGAGGCAGGTCGTGCTAACTACACCATCTCCGGCCAGCTGGTCGGTCTGGAGAGCAATATCGACATCCCCGTCGCGAAGACTCTTGTTCAGTCGGTCGGTGGACTCAGAACTCAGCTGAACTTCAATTCCCGGATAGGATGATTGGAGATGCTCGATGAAGCTCACGAGCCAAGTGTGGACCACGGTATCAATTGCACCGATGCGAACGCTGCCGAGCACGTTCTGGTCTGACTGTCCGAGCTGCATGATGTACTTCTGCATCTCGATTACCCGCTCGCCAAGCGGAATCAGCCTCATGCCTACCGGGGTCAGGCGCAAGTCCCCAGCATCTCGGGAGAAAACTCGGGCGCCGATTTCTTCCTCCAGTGATGCAATACGATTGGAAATCGTAGCTTGGGTGATGTGGAGCTTTTCGGCAGCGGCGCGAAAGCTACCCAACTGCACGACAAGGATGAAGCTCTCAAGAAAGCGAGTGTTCATGTGAGTACAAAGCTCGGTTTCATGCCGCTGCAACTACATTCCGGCGCTACGGCAATGTCAGCGGCGCTCAGCACTTGTTACGAACGCATCGATGCGCCGCCACATCTCCACCGGATTAGAGTACATCGGAAAGTGGCCACAATCGCTGATTTCTGCGAGTTCGACGCCGGACTTGGCCAAAAGCGGCAAGTACGTCAGATAACTATTCTGTTCACCGTACATGAACATCCTCGGGAAAGGTAACGACAAGAACTTGCCCATGAGGTCGCCGTGGTCCGACAGGTGCACCATCGACGTGAAGATGCCGGACACCGCCTGCGCGCGGACCTTGTGACGGAGGCTTGCGGCGTAAAGCGGTGAAGAGTACTGAGAGGAGTGCCAGTTTCGGTCGATGAAGTCGTTGAAGAACGCTTGAGGGTCTTCGGTGGGGAAGTCCATAATCTGCCTGCTCAGGAAGCAGTCTTCCGGTGCGACGTTGCCCTCAATGTCAACGAAGCTCAATACTCGGTCCCGCAACTCATTCGCGAGCATCAACGCCGTGAGTCCACCCATGGAATGCCCGACCAAATGAAAGCGGTCGATGCCCGCATGAGCAACCATTGCTTTGGCCGTCTCGACCAGGAAGGGGACAGAGACCTTCCGAAGGTCGCCGCAGGAAGTCTCTCCACAACCCGGAGCGTCGTAGGCCAGGAACGGACGGCCAGCGAGTGCTCGGTTGACGGCGATGTCGGCGTAGTCCTCTTTCGTCGAGCCGAACCCGTGCAAGAACACGATAGGTACAAGCTCGCCCTGACGACTAATGGCAGCGACCTTAAGCGCCACGCCCTCGACCTCAAGCGATACAGTTTCTTTTCGAGTGTCTCTGTTCATTGTCATCATTGGATGTTGTTGTCTTGATTCTCAGAAGGTTCAGTCGACCGTTGCCCCAGACAGCTTTACAGCCTCTGACCACCTTCGAATATCTGAGCCAATCAAAGTACGGAACTGGGTGGGTTTCATCGTCAAGGGCTCCGCACCTTGGCCTTTCAGCTGTGCCACGACCCCGGGAGATGCCAGGACCGATTGGACTGCATTGTTCATCTTCTCTGTGATATCGCTGGGTAGGCCGGCTGGGGCAAGCATTCCGTACCAAGGCTGAGCATCAAAGCCCTTAACACCTGACTCTGCGAGTGTGGGGATATCCGGGAACAAGGGGGAGCGCTCGGCGCTGGTAATGGCGAGTACCTTGATATTGCCTGCCTTCACCTGAGGCATGATGGGAAGTGGGTTCTCGAAGGCCAGTGCAACTTGCCCTCCCACCAGGTCGTTCAGCAGGGGACCGGAACCCTTGTAGGGGATGTGCTGCAACCTAGTCTTGGCTTCCACGTTGAACATCTCACCAATAATGTGCTGCGGCGAACCGGAGCCAGCAGAACCGTACGAAAGCTGGCCGGTCTTGCCCTTGCTGATGATGTCCTGAATCGAGTTAAGGCCGGACTTGGCGTTCACCGCGACAACAAAGCTGGCCTTGGCCAGCGGAGAGACAGGAGTGAAGTCCGTCTCAGGCCTATAGGGCAGCTTGGGATACAGGGCGCCAGCGATAACAATCGGACCGCTGGAGCCGACCAGGAACGTATACCCGTCCGGCTTCGCCTTGGCAACCAGGTTCGTGCCGATGTTGCCACCCGCTCCGGGCTTGTTCTCAACGACAAAGGTTTGGCCGAGCTTGTCGTGAAGCTTTGCGGCAAGGATGCGCGCGAGCACATCCGAGGTGCCACCGGGGGCATAGGGAACGATGAGAGAAATGGGCTTGCTGGGCCAGCGGTCTTCAGCGTGTGCTGCTGAGACAGTGGCGCACACGGAAAGGGCCGCGACCAGAAGTTTTGCGATGTTTGAGAATTGCAGCATAACGGTCTCCTCCAATCGGTGCGACCGTTCGGCCGGCACGATTGTATTGTCGTGTCGCGACGTAGGGGCAGCGATGTTGCTGACCCTACTTCCAATCTCACTTAAGAGACAGGCAGAACCGATGAATGGCTTCGCAGGCCTTACGCAGCGAATCGTTGTCCAGCGCGTATGCGATGCGGATGTATGGGCCGAGCCCGAAGGCCGACCCGTGCACCACGGCGACATTGGCTTCTTCAAGCAGGGCGAGGGCAACATCCTCGTCCGTGCGGAGCAGCGTGTCGGCGGGCGTGGTTTTGCCTAGCAGACCTTCGCAAGATGCAAACGCGTAGAACGCACCGCCCGGTACAGCACAGCTCAGTCCCGGCGTATTGTTCAGCAGGTCCACCATCATGTCTCGCCGCGCCTGAAATACGGCCTTCGAGTCGCAGATGAAATCCTGAGGGCCTTGCAAAGCGGCGAGCGCAGCGTGCTGCGAGATTGAGGACGCACCAGAGGTTTGCTGGCCTTGCAGCTTCTCCATCGCCTCGAGCAACCATGCCGGCCCGGTACCGAAGCCGATGCGCCAGCCCGTCATGGCATACGCCTTGGATACGCCATTCATCGTCAGCGTCCGGTCTTGGAGGCGCGGCTCCACTTGGGCTATCGTATGGAACTTTTCACCGTCGAAGGTCAGGTGCTCGTAGATGTCGTCAGACAGCACCAGTACGTGGGGATGAGCCAGCAGCACTTCTGCCAGCCCGGCCAGTTCTGCTTGCGAGTAGACGGCGCCGGTCGGATTCGACGGGGAGTTGAGAATCAGCCAGCGCGTCTGAGGCGTGATAGCCTTGGTCAACGCGTCAGGCGTCAGTTTGAAGCCCACGTCGGCACTGCACTGTACCACCACCGGAGTGGCTCCACACAGCTGAACCATCTCGGGATAGCTCACCCAGTACGGAGCGGGAACGATGACCTCGTCACCGGTGTTCAACGTGGCGGCGAGGGCGTTGTAGATGACCTGCTTGCCGCCCGAACAGACGATGGTGTCTTGCCAACTGACATCGAGTCCGTTCTCGCGATTGAACTTCTCGGCGATTGCTTCCCGCAAGGCGCGCAGTCCGGCGACCTGAGTGTAGCGAGTATAGCCGCTACGAATGGCGCCGATAGCCGCCTCACAAATGTGACCCGGCGTGTCGAAATCGGGCTCTCCGGCACTCAGGGAGATGATTTTCGCACCGGCCGCACGCTTGGCGGCGACGCGGTCCATCATGCGGTATGTGGCCGACGGCTGGGCGTTGGCAAGATTCACGTTTAAGCGCTGTTGCTCGGCTCCCATCACGCCTTCCTCTGCAAGGTGTGGTAGCCAAGAGCTTCACGGGCTTCACCCAGCGTCTTGCCGTTGGCAATGTGCTCGCGAATCTGCGATTCGACGACCTCAATCTTGCGTGCAAGTTCAGCGACTTCCTTTGCACGCTCACGCGGGATAACGACAACGCCATTGGCGTCTGCCACGACGATGTCGCGAGCACAAACGCGGGCGGTTCCCACAGACACGGGCGTGTTCACGGATTCAACCTGCACGCGGTCCTTGCCGGTACGCATGAATCGACCACGCGTAAAGAGCGGATAGCCGTCGCCGAGCGCCTTGGTCACGTCGCGGCAAACGCCGTCAATCACGGTTCCGGCGATGCCGCGGGCGCCTGCGTACTGCGTCATGATGTCGCCCCACACCGTGCAATCGGTGCGGCCGTCGTTGTCGATGACGACGATGTCGCCGGGTTGCACGTCGTCGATGAAGTCACCGACAGTACCTGGAGGCGTGCTAGCCGACACGTACTTGACAGTGAAGGCGGGGCCGACCACAGGCTTGCGGTAGTTGTCCAGAGGGGAAATATCCAGGCATTGACCGGGAAGTCCGAGGCGGTCCATCGCGTCAGATACGCCAGGGGTGTCGAGGCCCTCGAAAAGGGCTACCAGTTCCTTGTCAGTCATTTTGCTTCCTTGCTGTTGATGGCTTCGAATTCCTTGTCGTGCATGACTTCCTCGACAGAGCGTCCAGAACGCACGGCCTGCACCATGCCGTCCTGACGACGCGCAATGCGCTCGCCCAAGTCGAGCACTTCTTCGATTCGGCTCGCGGGGACGAAGACGGTGCCGCAACGGTCCGCGATGACATAGTCGTCCTCGCTGACCACCACACCCGCGAACTTGACGGGCTTGCCGGAGTCGACCTGCACCACGCGGTTGCGCGCGCTAATCATCGTGACGCCGCGGCCGAATACGGGGTATCCGATGGATTCGCTACCTTCAATGTCGCGACTAACACCGTCAATGACGGAGCCCCGCACCTTCTTCGCTGCCGCCGCGTTGGCCAGGATGTCACCCCAGCAAGAGATGCCATCGATGCCGCCGGCGATTACCAGAATGCGGTCATCAGTCTGAATCTGGGCGACTACCGGCGTGATGAGATGCACGGTAGGTTTGGCATCAGTTTTGGGKCCAAGTTGTATCGTGCTCGCGCGACCCACAATCTTGGGGCAGTCCCAAAGCGGGCGAATGCCAAAGGTCGCACCGGGGAGATTGAGGAAGTCGAGGGCATCCGAAACCGTATTGGTGTCGAGCGATGCCAGGCGGTCCAGCAGTGAAGGAGTACTCATGATGAGAGAGTGTGTGGGGTTGCCATGTTCATACTGTCGGCGCTAGAGTTACAAATGTAAATTCCGAATCCAGTAACCTTTCGATACGCCAAACCTATCAATCGTCATGATTAACTTCAGGCTTGTTCGGCATCTCTATCTGTTCCTCGCGGTGGCTGAAGAAGGGAATTTCGGGCGTGCCGCGAAGCGGCTTGGAATGTCCCAGCCGCCGCTGACGGAGCAGATTCAGGTGTTGGAACAGGCGCTTAAAGTGAAGCTCTTCGAGCGCGGCAGGAAGGGCGCGACTCTGACTCCAGTTGGGGTGGCAATTCTCCCGGCAGTTCGCAAGTTCGTGGAGCAGCTGAACCGACTCGAACTCGCAGTGCAGGAGGCAATTACCGGCAGCACGGGTGTGCTAACGATTGGCGCAATCTCGTCGGCGCTGGTCGATACGTTGCCCGGCTTGATTGATGAATTGGGGAAGAGATTTCCTCAGTTGACCGTCTCGGTTAGGGAGATTGACAGCGTCGACGCGGTACCTGCGTTGGAGAGGGGCGACATCGACTTGGCCTTCGCGCGACTCGAAGGCGACATGGGGGCAACAATTGGCGCCATTCCACTGAAACAAGACCGGCTAGCCGTTGCTCTACCGAAGACCCACAGGCTCGCGGACATGCCCAGGGTTCGTCTCGCTAGCCTCGCTGAGGAGCCATTCGTCATCTTTTCTCGCGCGGTYAGTCCGACGTACTTCGACAGTATCATCGCAACTTGCCGCGCTGCCGGCTTTTCGCCCCGGATACTCCACGAAGTACGAACTGTTGCTACTCAGGTGGCGTTTGTTGGCTGTGGGCAAGGTATTGCGCTCGTGCCATCGTCTATGAAGAAGGCCGCACCCGAGAGCGTGGTTGTTCGTCCGTTAAAGGAGGCCGTCAATGTCGTCACCACCGCGATGGCCTGGTCGAAGAGCAGGCAGAGCCCTGCAGTTGAAGCCGCCATCGACATCCTTTCGAGTGGAAAAGTGGCCTCGTCGAAGTCACTTCAGCCACGCCAGGCGGGATAGGGCCAACTAGATTAACCATAGGTTTGGCGTATCAAATCCATCCGGTATTTGGAATTTACAGAAGTGAGGCGTTGCCGGAGAGTTCGCATATCACCGCGACCTTTCCAGGAGATGCCTGTGGCAACATCCAACCTAGTAATTAATCCCGTTCCAGACCTCGCGCCTGCCGAAGTTATCGAGGCTTTCCGAAACGTGGTCACTCCGCACATCAGCGACAACCTGCAGCGGTTGTCCGGCGTAACAGGGCTGAAGCGATACAACCGCAGCCGCAAGCTTGTCGGTACGGCCATCACGGTCAAGGCTCGACCGGGTGACAATCTGTTGATTTACAAGGCGTTGATGGAGTTGCAACCCGGCCACGTTTTGGTCGTCGATGGCGGCGGCGACTGTACGAACGCGCTCGTGGGCGAGCTCATCATGCAATACGCGGCGGAACGGGGTTGCGCCGGCTTTGTTCTGGATGGAGCCATCCGCGACACGGCTGCGTTCTATGAGGCAGATTTCCCGTGTTACGCGAGGGGCGTCAGCCATCGAGGACCCTACAAGATGGGGCCGGGTTCCATGAACGCGCCGGTGTCGATTGGGGGCCAGATTGTCTCTCCAGGTGACGTCGTTGTTGGAGATGAGGATGGCGTAGTCACATTCCCTGTGTCTCAGGCAGGCGCTTTGCTGGATGCAGTCACCCTAACCGCGAAGAACGAGCAGAAAATCATGGCAGAAATCGCAAGCGGTGTGAGGGAGCAGGAGTGGCTTCGCAAGGTGCTTGAGCCTCACGGCCTGTACTAATTTAGCGTTGAAGAAAGGGAGGTGATTCAGTTCGCCTCCCGAGCGGGAACCTCTCGCAGTAACTTGAGGCCATCAGCTCAATCTGGTTAGGGGCTCGCGCTATATGGTCGTCAATGCGCAAGTCTGTCACCAACATGTAGCTTGGCTCGTGGCCGAAGGTGATGGGAAACTTGGCGCTCATCACTCTGCACGAATACGGGAATCGAAGGCAGAGCCAGGCGTTCGGCGGCCACCGGCAGCGCGATAAACTGCCGGCGAGACATACGGAATTCAGTCATTTGTTAATTCGCGCCAGCCGGAGGTGGCGGGATGACGCAATGGGTCAAGCACGCAGCGGCGCGCTGGTGTTGAGCGGCCGTCGTGAAGCAGAGTGGCTTTACCGACCGTTAGCAGTTCAATCGGTCGTCTTACTTAGATGCTCGACGAGAAGTGCAGCTGAGCCTGACAAAGCGCGGGAGGCGCTCGTGGCAATGAGCAGCCTTCGCTCTGCCCAGCTGTCCACGAGCCGTATAGCTTTCAAGCCCAGGGGTTCGAGCTTTCGAAAGCATGCTCCGAGGGGGAGTACGCCAATCCCCAGATTCGAAGCTATCATTTCGGACATGGCGTCAAAGCTTCGAACTTGAACGCGCAGCCGCAAAGGGAAGCCGATGTCATGCGCCGCGGTCGAGATGGTGTTGAGCAGTGAGCTTCCGCGATTCAGACCCACGAAGTCATAAGAAAGACAGCTTCGAAAGTCGATTTCGTCCACTTTGCCTAGGGGATGGGTCTTGGAGCAAAGGACAACCAATCGGTCAGTCCGATAGGGGAGTACGTTTAGCCCGTGGGTCGGCGCACCTTCGACAAATATCCCCACGTCGGCCATCCCTTCCACCAACGCGCGCACGATGTCGCCACTAAGCTGCTCCTCGACCTCCACTCGTGTGTCAGGGTAAAGGTGCAGGAAGCGCTCCAGAGCAGAGGGAAGAAACTCGACCAGGGCGGACATGTTCGCCCAAAGCCTAACATGGCCGCGTGAGCCGTTCGAGTATTCGCTCAGCTCATTGCTGAAGAGCTCGAACCCCTGGAACAGTCGCATCGCGTGTTGCAGCGCCACGTGTCCAGCAGGAGTCAGCCGAGTCCCGTGAACTGTCCTCTCCAACAGTATTGCCTTCGAGGCCGCTTCAAAGTCCGAGATGCGCCGGCTTGCGGCCGACAGCGCTAGATTGCATCGCTCCGCCCCCTTCGTAATGCTGCCTGTCTGCGCTACCGCGCAAAACAGACGCAATGTGACGAAATCCACACGAGCGGGGTTGATGAGGTCTTGTGACATGGACAAATCTTAGCAGGTCACTGCGACCCATGTCTTCGCAAAATGCGAAGGACGCATGCGAAATTAGGAATTCCTCCCGCACTTTCAGCCCGCATACAGTCAGGTCATTCGCAAAAATGCAAGAAGGAGACAATCTGTGATTCATCACTTGGACCATCTTGTCCTGACCACCAGCAACGAGGAGGCCTGCGTCGACTTTTACGTCGGGCTCCTCGGGATGACGCTTGAGACATTTGGCGAAGGCCGAAAGGCATTCAAGTTCGGCGAGCAGAAAATCAATCTCCATGAGAAGGGCAGGGAGTTCGAACCGAAGGCCCACCTGCCGGTCCCTGGCGCGCTGGACTTGTGCTTCATTGCGTCGATTCCACTGGATGACGTCATCGCGAAACTGAATGCGCGGGGCGCCCGCATTATCGAAGGGCCGGTCGCCCGTACCGGCGCGAACTACCGCCTGCGTTCGATTTACCTGCGCGACCCCGACCTGAACCTGATTGAAATCTCCGAGAGGGCCGACGCATGACCCAGGAAAAATCCGGCCGCACCATCATTGGCTTCGTGGGTCTTGGCCAGATGGGCAAGCCGATGGCGCTGAACTTGATTCACGCCGATACGGACCTGCGTGTCACGTCAAAAGTACAGGACCCATATCCCGAACTGCAGGCAGCAGGCGCTACGACGGCCGACACCTTGGCCGGCCTGGCCGACGCCAGGATTGTGTTCCTGAGTTTGCCGGGCACTGCAGCAGTACTCGACGTGCTGTTCGGCGACGGCGGCCTGGCATCACTGCTGCGCCCCGGTTCTATCGTCGTCGATACCAGCACCATGGAGCACGGTGCCACGATGGACATCCATACTCGTCTTTCGGCTGCCGGAATCGCCTTCCTGGATGCGCCGGTGTCGGGTATGCAATCGCGCGCGGAAGCCGGCACGCTGACTGTCATGTGCGGAGGCGCCGAAGAGACGTTCGAAACAGTGAGGCCATGGTTCGAACGGATGGGCAACAACATCCTCTATATGGGTGACGCCGGCAGCGGACAGCTGACGAAGCTCGTGAATCAGCTGCTTTTCGACATCAACTGCGCAGCTCTTGCAGAGATTCTTCCCATGGCGCGACGCATGGGACTTGACCCGGAAAAGATTGCGTCGGTCATCAACAGCGGCACGGGGCGCAGCTACGCGTCGGAGTTCTTCCTGCCGCGCATCCTCGCACGCCACTTCAGTGACGGCTATCCGCTCAAGGCGGCTTACAAGGACCTGGTTAGTGCCGCCGAGCTTGGCGCGCGCCACTGCATCCCCATGCCGGTGCTCGCTGCAGCCACCGCTACCTATCAGATGAGTCTGTTGGCCGGCCACGGCACCAGCGACAAGGGCGCGATGACGCGCTTCTTTGAAGACATGCTTGCCGTGCAGTTCAGCGCCGCAGCACCCCAGACGGAGAAAGAAAATGGCTGAACCGCTTGGCCTTGACAATGGCCTGACAAACTACGGCGACCGGGATTTCGCGCGTTATCTGCGCCGCTCGATGGCGCATTCGATGGGCATCTCGGGGGAACTGCTGTCGAAGCCGGTTATCGGTATCGCGGCATCGCCGAGTGATTTCAACAACTGTCACCGCTACATGCCGCAACTCGTGGAAGCGGTATCGCGCGGGGTGTTGGCTGCAGGCGGCTTGCCGCGCATGTTCCCCACGGTGTCGCTGGGTGAGGTGTTCCTTAACCCGACCAGCATGGTGTACCGCAATCTGATGTCGATGGACGTCGAGGAAATGGTGCGGGCCCAGCCGATGGACGCCGTCGTGCTGATTGGCGGCTGCGACAAGACTGTCCCGGCTCAGCTGATGGGCGCCGCTTCTGCCAATCGCCCGGCCATTCAACTGGTGACTGGCCCGATGTCCACGGGTCGCCACAAGGGTGAGCGGCTGGGCGCATGCACGGATTGCCGTCGATTCTGGGGCAAGTTCCGCGCCGGAGAGATTGACCAGCAAGAAATCCAGATGGTCGAAACGCGTCTGGCCACCACAGCCGGAACCTGTGCCGTCATGGGTACCGCCAGTACGATGGCGTGCATTGCGGAAGCACTCGGCATGTCGCTGCCAGGTACCGCGGCGATTCCTGCAGTTGACTCGCAACGTTTGGTCGCCGCTGAAGAGAGCGGAAGGGCTGCAGTGCGACTGGCGCGTTCGCCAATCCTGCCTTCGCAAATCATGACCGAGCAGTCGGTCGAGAACGCCTTCCGCGTCCTGATGGCGCTGGGCGGCTCCACCAACGCCATCATCCACCTCACGGCCGTTGCCGGCCGCCTCGGCATCCGCATTAGCCCGCAGCGGCTGAACGAGATTTCGGACGAGACGCCGGTGCTGGTCGACCTCAAGCCGGTGGGAGAGGGCTACATGGAGGACTTTCATGCCGCAGGCGGTATGGGTGCGGTGCTGCGCGAGCTGCGCCCGTTACTGAACCTGGACTGCCTGACCATTGATGGCCGGACGCTGCGCGAGCGTCTGGACGAACCGGCTGGCTGGGTGGACCGCAAAGTCATCCGTGCGTTCGACAAGCCGGTTAGCGAAGTTGGTGGACTGATTGCCCTGCACGGCAGCCTGGCACCGGACGGTGCCATCTTCAAACGCGCTGCCGCCACGCCTTCGCTGTTCGAGACCGAAGGCCGCGCGGTGGTCTTCGAAAGCCTGGAAGACCTGGCCAACCGTGTCGATTCGCCAGACCTGGACGTCAATTCGGACGACATTCTGGTGCTGAAGAACGCCGGCCCTCTAGCTGCTGGCATGCCTGAGGCTGGATATCTGCCTATTCCTTCGAAGCTTGCAAAGGCCGGTGTGAAGGACATGGTGCGTATTTCGGACGCTCGCATGAGCGGCACTGCCTACGGCACCATCGTGCTGCACGTCTCTCCAGAAGCCGCTGCGGGCGGACCGCTGGAAGCAGTGCGTAACGGCGACCGGATTCGCCTCTCGGTGTCGCAGAAGACCATCGATTTGCTGGTCGAGCCTGAGGAAATCGAACGCCGTCTTACGGAGCGCAAGCCGCTGCCCCAGAAGCGCGGTGGCTATCAGGAACTCTATCAGCGCACAGTGACGCAAGCCCCTGAAGGCTGCGACCTCGACTTCCTCGCCCAGCCTCGCAGCTGACACCGTTCGTTACCTCCTTACTTGATTGACCATGAACTTTTATCCTCAGTTGCTCGCTCGCGCCGAGCAGGGAAAACCCGTGCGCGTTGGCCTCATTGGCGCAGGGAAATTCGGCTCGATGTACCTGGCGCAAGTGCCCCGCACGCCGGGCGTTCACATGGTTGGTATTGCTGACCTAAATCCGGCAAACGCGCATGCCAGCCTTGAACGTGTGGGTTGGGAATCCGGCCGCGCAACCGCAGCCTCGCTCGACGACGCCGTTAGCAAGGGCACGACGCACGTCGGCGATAACTGGGAAGCGCTTGTGGCACATCCCGGCGTTGACATCATTATCGAATGCACGGGCAACCCGATYGCCGCTGTCGACCACTGTCTGGCGGCCTTCAAGCATGGCAAGCATGTCATCAATGTAACGGTCGAAGCCGATGCGTTCTGCGGCCCGCTGCTCGCGCATCGTGCCCGCGAGGCAGGCGTGGTGTATTCACTGGCCTACGGCGACCAGCCGGGCTTGGCTTGCGAACTGGTCGACTGGGCGCGTACCTGTGGCTTCCCCATCATCGCGGCTGGTCGCGGTCACAAGTGGCTGCCGCAGTTCCGAGAATCCACACCTGATACGGTCTGGGACCACTGGGGCGTGACGGCCGAACAGGCGCGAATCGGCGGGATGAACCCGAAGATGTTTAATGCCTTCCTTGACGGCTCCAAGCCGGCCATCGAAAGCACCGCCATCGCGAATGCCACTGGCCTCCAGGTGCAAGCCGAAGGTATCACCTTCGCACCAGCGTCTGTCGAAAAGATTCCGACCGTCATGCGCCTCAAGTCCGATGGTGGCGTGCTGTCGGCCAAGGGCGTGGTGGACGTGGTGTCGTCGCTGAATCCCGACGGAAGCTCTGTCGGCTATGACATCCGCAAGGGTGTGTGGGTCTGCGTCGAAGCACCGACGGACTACATCCAGCGCTGTTTCAAGGAATACCAGGTCTTCACCGACCCCGATGGCCGCTGCATGGTGCAGTACAAGAAATGGCACCTCATCGGCCTGGAGCTTGGCATCTCCGTGGCGAGCGTCGGGCTGCGTCGCGAGCCGACCGGCGTTGGCCAGCATTTCAATGCGGACGTGGTTGCCACTGCGAAGCGCGACCTGAAGGCTGGTGAGATGCTGGACGGCGAGGGCGGCTACACGGTGTTCGGCAAGTTGTTCCCTGCTCAGGAGTCGCTGCGCCTTGGCAGCCTGCCGCTTGGCCTGGCCCATCACATGAAGCTGCGTCGCGACGTCAAGAAAGACCAGTCCCTGACGTGGGAAGACGTAGTCATCGACGCTGAGCAGCCGGCCTACCGCGTCCGCAAGGAAATGGAAGCACTGTTCCAGAAGTAAAGGAAACCAACAAAAGAACCGGGACGGCACCCCCGTCCCGGCAATAACCAAAAGGGAGACAGAAGATGAACTGGAGCGTGAAAGCCTCCGTGACGGCGCTCTTGCTCACCACGGTATTGCCGGCATTCGCCGCCGACGCCTATCCGAGCAAGCCCATCACGATGATTGTCCCGAGCGCGCCCGCCGGGTCAACAGACATCGTTGCGCGACTTATTGGCGAGCAGCTTGCCAAGGATTTGGGACAACCCATCGTCATCGAGAACCGTCCCGGTGCAAGCGGCAACATCGGCACGGAAGCGGTAGCTCGAGCCAAGCCGGATGGCTATACGCTCCTCATGCAGTACTCGGGATATCACGTCGGAAACCCGGTGCTATTTCCCCAGGCACGCTGGAAGCCTAAAGATTTCGTATCCGTGGCGCTCGTGATGCGCGCCCCCCATGTGGTAGCGGTAAGCGGGAAGATTCCGGCTCAGAACCTCAAGGACCTGATTGCGTTCGGCAAAAAAGACAATCGAGGCCTGTTCTACGCATCGTCGGGCAACGGTTCTATCCAGCACATCGCCGGCGTCGTGTTCGGCAAGCAAGCGCAAGTGCCGGTCACGCACGTTCCCTATAAGGGTGCAGGTCCCGTTGTTAGCGACCTCATTGGCGGCCAGGTCGATATTTTCGTGACGACACCTCCGTCGGTGATTGGCCAGGTGAAAGCAGGAAAAATCAAGGCTCTGGCCTACACCGGACCGAAGCGCCATCCGTCGATGCCAGACGTTCCGACTTCTGCCGAAGCGGGATTGCCAAGCTACCAAGTCGAATCCTGGTTTGCCGTCTTTGCCCCGACGGGAACGCCGCCCGACATCGTGAACAGGCTGTCCGCGTCGATTAAGAAGATTGTCGACAGCCCGGACTATCGGCGGAAGATTGAAGAGCAGGGTGGGTTCGCTGCCTACATGGACCCTCCTACGCTCGACAAGTTTGTGTCTCAGGAACTCGCTACCTGGGCGAAGGTAATCAAGGACGGAAACATCACGGCTGAATAAGAAAAATTCTGAGGAGGCAGCAATGAAGGCGGCGCACCTGGTAGCAGCGGCAGCGGGAGCACTCGCAGTCTTCACTTCGGCGGCATCAGCGGCTGAGGTCGTGAAGACCGAGGCAGGAGCGGTCTCCGGCATCGGAGAAGGCGTGAAGAACTATCGCGGCATTCCATATGCGGCGGCGCCGGAAGGTAAATTGCGGTGGCAACCCCCTCAACCAGCCCAACCGTGGGAGGGGGTGTTGGATGGAAGTCGTTTCGGTCCCGATTGCCCGCAGCCTGCGGAGTATCCCGAACTGCGTGGCAATGGAATGAGTGAGGATTGCCTCCGTCTGAATATATGGACTCCGGCAAAGGTTGCTAGTGATAAGCTCCCTGTCATGGTCTGGATTCATGGTGGTGGCTTTCGATACGGCTCGGGTTCGCATCCGACCTACGATGGCGAAGCACTTGCCCGTAGGGGTGTCGTGGTTGTCACCATCAACTACCGTCTTGGCTTGTTGGGATTCCTGGCGCATCCTGGCCTTGCCGCAGAGTCGCCGACGCACACTTCCGGAAACTACGGTCTGATGGACCAAATGGCTGCGCTTCGTTGGGTCCAGCGAAACATTGCAGCGTTTGGAGGGGACCCGGCGAAGGTGACCGTCTTTGGTCAATCTGCTGGTGCACATTCCATCAGCACACTGCTGCTGTCCCCGAAGTCGAAAGGACTCTTCCAGCAGGCCATCATGCAAAGCGTTGGCGTGATGCGGCCGCAGGCTACGCAGGCAGAGGCACAGGAATTCGGTGCGAGATATGGTGACCTCAAATCGCTGCGCAAACTCTCTGGCAAAGACCTAGTCGAGCTGCAGAAGAAGGGGCCGAAGTCCGATGGCAGGATGACAGCGCCTGCGATGATTAGCCTCGTACAGGACGGGGATATCGTTGCCCGGCCTGACTATCAGGCAATCGGCTCTGGAGCGTTGCCCAACATCCCGATTTTGGTTGGTAGTAACGCGGACGAGGGCGGCAAAGCAGCGAAGAGCTTCTTGCAGCCGACCGTCGAACGCTACTTTTCGTTTTTGGACCAGAATTTCCGTGGATTTGAGTCGCGAGCCAGGGCTGAGTATGGCGTGGAGTCTGAAGGTCAAATTTACAAAGCCACCGCCGATATGTACAGCGATACGCAGTTCAACTTCGGCACGCGCGAACTCCTTCGCGCGTATGCGAAAGCAGGACTTCCCGCTTACCGATACTTGTTCTCACGGCACAGGAACGACAGCAAGGCAGCGCCGGTGCATGGTGATGAGCTTCAGTACGCTTTCGACAATCTCTCCGCGTCGCATCGCGGAAAGAAGCCTCCATTCACCAACACCGACTCGAAGGTCGCAGTTGCAATGGCGGATGCATGGGTGAGCTTTGCAAAGACCGGGGTACCCGGAAGTCCCGAGCACGTGGCATGGCCACCCTTTAAGCTCCCACATGAGGCGTATTTGGACTTCGCGGACTCGGTACATGCCGAAAGCGGATTCAAGAGTGGGAGGTTGGACCTTGTGCGCGACTATTACGCTAGCGGCCGAGGTCAATAGTCACCTGATAGCCTGCGTCGGGTTCAAAGAAACTTTTTTGCAGACTGGAGTGCGCCAGCACTAGACCAGCGCGGACGGCGGAGACAGGACTCTACGCGTCCGGATTTCTTTTTCGGAAAGGCGTGTTGACGAACGGTCAATTTTCGCCACACGCCTTTCCTTTCACCATCCTACGACGACATTACCCCCAAGAAAGAAGAGGGGTGGCTGCACACGCGTGCAGCATGCCGCGTCAATCGGAACAAGACTTCGCTCTTCAGTAAGGTTGGTCGGGCTAGGTTTCCGATTCGGTTATGCTTGCTTCTATCGATTCGTATCTCCCCATTGGCTACAAGACTGTGCGGATAGACCCCATCACCCTGACCATCTTTCTCACGGTTGTTGAGGAGCAAAGTCTGGCGCGCGCCGCAGAGCGGCATTTCATGGCCGCTTCGGCTGTCAGCAAGCGGATTAGCGACCTCGAAGACGCGCTGTCAGCGCGGCTCCTCGACCGGCACAGCGGCGGCGTTCGCCCGACAGCGGCAGGCCTTGAGCTCGTCGAGTATGCGAAGGGCATCGTCGACTTGCTTCAGCGCCTGCGTGCCGACATGAGCCAATACAGCGAGGGTACGAAAGGGGATGTTCGGGTTTACGCGAATAGTACGTCGATAGTCGGCTTCTTGGACCAGGACCTTCCCGCTTTCCTCAATCGCTATCCCCAGGTTGAGGTACGTCTGGAGGAGTGGAGCAGTCCGTACATCGTGCGGTCGCTGAAGGACGGCTTGGCCGATGTCGGCCTCTTCTGGGCTGAGACACCTCATGCCGGACTCGAGACAGCAGCGTATCGCTCGGCTCGCCTTGTGGCTGTCGTTCCGAAGGGGCATGCCCTTGCCGACAAGCCAAGCGTGCAGTTCGCGGAGACCCTGGACTTCGCTCATGTTGCCTTCCATGAGGGCAGCATGATTCACAGACTATCCCTTCAGGCGGCTGAAGCACTCCAGCGAACAATTCGAACTCGACTCCAAGTGACAAGCTTTGACGCCATGAGAACCATGGTGTCGGCGGGGGTCGGCATCGGCATCATGACCGACGTCACGGTTGCTGCAAAGCACAATAGGGGCGAGCTTTGTATAGTTCCCCTGCTGGATGACTGGGCCGGGCTGGAAATGAGAATCGGTTATCGCGATTACGCAGCACTTCCGCGAGCGGCGCAGCAATTCGTTGAGCATCTGTCAGCCGAGAAGTCCACGCCGGGCTAGCCATCAAAATCTGGAACGGCCGCCATCGAAATCCAATTATTTACGGTTCTCCGAGTTTTTTCGACACTAGCCACTCAAGCAACAAGATGGCTGGTGCCCCATGACTCTTCCGTTGGATGGAATCACAGTAGTATCGCTCGAGCAGGCAATCGCGGCTCCCATGGCAACGCGTCACTTGGCGGATTGGGGTGCTCGTGTTATCAAAGTCGAGCGTCCCGAAGTAGGCGACTTCGCTCGCGGCTATGACAAGGTCATGCAGGGCATGTCCAGCCAGTTTGTCTGGACGAATCGCACAAAGGAAAGCGTCGCGCTCGACTTCAAGACCGAGGAAGGTCGTCGTGCGCTTGATGCGCTTCTTGAGAATGCGGACGTATTCCTGCAGAACCTCGCCCCCGGGGCTGCCAAGAAACTCGGCCTGGATGCCAAAAGCCTGGTCGCCCGCCATCCGTCCCTGATTGCTTGTGATATCTCCGGATATGGTTCGACTGGCCCGTACCGCTCGAAGAAGGCGTACGACCTGTTGGTTCAGTGCGAGACCGGTTTCCTCTCCATCAATGGCACCCCGGACGCGCAGGCAAAGTGCGGTCTGTCAATTGTTGATATCGCCACAGGCATGTACGCGCTGAATGGCATCCTGATGGCTCTGTACCGTCGTGAGCGTACAGGCCAGGGTACGGCGTTTGAGGTCTCACTGTTCGACAGCATGACCGAGTGGATGAGCTATCCCGCCTACTACACGCGCGACAGCGGAACGCCCCTTACTCGTGCTGGTGCGCGGCATGCCACTATCGCTCCATATGGTCCCTTCAAGGCCGGAGACGGCAAGGCAGTGTTCTTTGGCATCCAAAACGAACGTGAATGGCAAGCGTTCTGCACTCGGGTGCTGGAGGACGCTTCTATCGCAGTTGACCCGCGCTTCAGTACGAACCCGCATCGACTGGCGAATCATGCCGAGTTGGAGGCGGTGATTACGGAACGGTTTGCGAAGTGGTCGAGCGATGAGGTCGCCGTGAAGCTCGAGATGGCATCCATTGCGAATGCCCGCCTGAATGATGTCGCGGAGTTCCTGCAGCATCCGCAATTGCACGAACGTGACCGAATCCGAACTGTCGATAGCCCGGTTGGACGGCTTCAGGTGTTCAAGCCGCCTCTCATCATTGACGGAATCGAGCCGGTCCTCGGTGCTGTGCCAGCGGTCGGCGAGCACACAAACCAGGTCCTTGCCGAACTCGGATTGGATGGGGCGGCTCTGGCTTTGGCGTCTGCCGCAGGGAGTGTCAAATGAGGATTACACGAACTTATCTTGCCGTGCCAGCCCACCAGGAAAAGCTGGTGACGTCTGCCGCGCGCTCCGACGCTGACGCCGTATTTCTGGACTTGGAAGACGCCGTGCCTGAGACGATGAAGGCCGCGGCCCTCGGAGCTGCGGTACGTGCTATCAACGAACTTGATTGGGGCGACAAGGTCGTCGTAGTCCGGGTGAACGGCACTGGGCCCCGCCAGCGGAATGAAATCGACACGCTGGTGAGGTTCGCAACTAGGCTGAATGGCGTGCTGCTGCCCAAGGTGGAGTCGGCCCAGGAAGTCGTCGCCATTCAGCACCAGGTGGACGGTACGAGTGTCGCCATTGAGGCGATGATTGAGACGGCCAAGGGCTTGGTGTTTTGCGAGCAAATCGCTGCCGCCGGAGGAAGCCTCGAGGCGCTGCATTTCGGGGTAGGCGATTTTGGCGCCTCGATTGGGGCCAAAGGGGTGGAAATCGGTCTGTCGCATCCGCAGTACCTGATGACCTCCCGCGCGGAATCCGGCTACGCGGACACTGCCCTCGACATGTGGGCCTACCCGATGATGCGCATCCTGGTTGCCGCAAGCGCCTTCGGGTTGCGAGCCATTGACGGGCCCTGTGGTGCCTTCCGCGACGCAACGCTTAGTGAATCCAGTGCGTTGAAGGCAGCAGCCATGGGATATGACGGCAAGCAGGTCATCCATCCTTTGCAGTTGGCTTTCACCAATCGCGCTTTCACCCCCTCGGAGGAGGAGTACGTTGCCGCGCAGCGGATTGTTGCCGCTCTTGCGGAGGCGGAACTGGAAGGGCGCGGTGCCGTTCAGCTCGATGGCAAGCTGGTGGACTACGCGAACATCCGGATGGCAAAGAAGGTGGTAGAAGTCCGCGACCGCGCTATCGCATAGGCGGGGCCCATTTACTGAAATGCCGGCCACGTTAGAGGGCCGGCAATACCCCAGGAGACAAAAATGAATCGACCGGTTCGCATGGCGCTTGCCTGCGTTCTCTTCGGCGCATCGCTCGCGAACGCCGCCACGGACAACTACCCTTCGAAGCCAGTAACCATTGTGGTACCGCAGGCGCCCGGCGGTACGAACGATATCGTCGGCCGAATTATCGGCGCCGCACTTTCCCAGTCCACAGGTCAGCAGTTCATCGTTGACAACAAACCTGGCGCCGGCGGAAACATCGGAAGCCAGTACGCTGCCCGGAGCAATCCGGACGGCTACACGGTTCTGCTGACCATCAGTAGTACCCAGGCAATCAACCCTGCGCTGTACAAGAAGATTCCGTTCGACCCAGTGAAGGACTTTGAGCCCGTCGCGCTCGTGGCCAGCGTGCCGAACGTTCTGGTGGCCAACCCGGCGTTTCCCGCAAACAACATGAAGGAACTCATCGCGTTGGCGAAGAAGAAACCGAACGAGTACCGGTTCGGCTCCGCCGGCAATGGCTCCCTCAATCATCTCTTGGGCGAAATGCTGAACAACATGGCCGGCATTTCCCTCGAGCATGTGCCGTATAAGGGCGTGGGCCCGGCGCTCAATGACCTGTTGGGCAATCAGATTCCGCTAGCCTATGCTAGCCTTCCTTCGGTCATCTCCCATATCAAGGCGGGCAAGTTGAAGGCTCTTGGCGTCAGCTCAGCCAAGCGTTCCAGCGCTGCACCAGATATCCCCGCTATTGCCGAGACTGTCCCGAACTATAACGGAGACCTTTGGGTCGCTCTCTATGCGGTACACGGCACGCCCAAAGACGTCGTTGCAAAGTTGACGAATGCGGTGGACAAGGTTCTTGACGACAAATCGGTCCAGGAAAAGCTGAAGGCTCAGGGCGCCGACTTGCCGAGGGCCACACCGCAGCAACTCTCCGCGATGCTGAAGACGGACATGGACAAGTGGGCCAAGATTGTCAATGCATCTGGCGCCACGGTCGACTGAGCGGAAGTCACCGAAGCTAAGGAAGGTATGGCCGCATAACCCTTTCCATTTGGGAAAGGAAGGTCAACAAAACCGCGGTTCTCCTATCTCGGCCTTCCCCTCATCATGTAAATGAAGCGACCCGGGCGGCGATGCCGCCCGCAGTTCATTCAGGTTGGCGAGTCGCAACACGCTCGCGCGAAATCCACCTCAGACCGTACCCCGGCACTATTCCGATGAAGATTGTCTTCCTGGACCGTTCGACCATCTCCCCTCAGACGACGCTCAAGACACTCCCGTTTTCTCACGAGCTTGTTCTCCACAATGAGACGGCCGACGAGGATGTGGCGGGCCGTATCGCTGACGCTGATGTGGTGATTACCAACAAGGTGAAGCTCAGCGGTCAGCAACTGGAGCAGGCGACCAAGCTCAAGCTCATCGCCGTAGCAGCGACCGGCACCGATATCGTCGACCTCAAGGCGTGCGCGGCGCGAGGTATTGTCGTCTCCAACATCCGGAACTATGCCGTCAATACGGTGCCGGAACACACATTTGCCCTGATTTTTTTGCTGCGTCGCAGCCTGACGGCGTACCACGATGCCGTGCGGAATGGACGCTGGCAGGAAGCCGGGACCTTCTGCTTCTTCGACTACCCCATCAAAGACCTGCATGGTTCGGTACTGGGCATCATCGGCGATGGCGTTCTCGGACAATCGGTTGCTGCACTTGCACGAGCGCTGGGCATGCAACCGCTTATCTCCACGTACAAAGGCCGCAGTGATATGGGGCCACTGTACACACCGTTTGAAGAAGTCCTCCGCCGAAGCGACATCATCACTTTGCACTGCCCTCTGACTCCTCAGACCCGCAATCTCATCGATGCCGCGGAATTTGACATGATGGAGAAGCGTCCGCTGCTCATCAATACGGCACGCGGTGGCTTGGTGAACGAGTCCGCGCTTGTAGACGCCGTGAAGAGCGGGAAGGTTGCTGGTGCGGGTTTCGATGTCGCCACCCAGGAGCCCCCGAGCGAAGACCACCCCTTCCAACAGTTGAAGGACGAGCCCAACTTTATCCTCACCCCACACGTCGCGTGGGCCAGCGACGAGGCGGTGCAAGGATTGACCGACCAGCTCTTCGACAATATTGCCGCGTTCGTTCAGGGAAGCCCTTGCAACGTAGTGGTTTGACCCACAAGCTGCCACAGGAGGCAAAGCCCATGAGACGCTACCGCAAAGCAAAGATTGTCGCGACGCTGGGGCCGGCGACGTCATCCCTCGAGGCTATCCGTGCGCTGTTCGTCGCCGGAGCAGATGTCTTTCGATTCAACTTCAGTCATGGGTCTCATGAGACTCATCAGCAGAACTACGGTTTTGTACGTCAGGTTGAGAAGGAAACTGGGCGGCCAATCGCGGTACTGGCCGACTTGCAGGGGCCCAAGCTGCGAATCGGGATGATGCGCGAACCAAGCACCCTGGTCGAAGGTGCGGAATTTGTCCTCGACCGCTCGCTGGAGCCTGGTGATGCCACGCGCGTGTGTTTGCCTCACCAGGAGCTGTTCGACTGCGCAGAGCCCGGAAAGACGCTGTTGATTGACGACGGAAAGCTGCAGCTCCGCGTGGAGACCGTTGAATCGGAGAAATTGGTGACCACGGTCATCACCGGCGGCGTCCTCTCTTCGCGCAAGGGTGTGAATGTCCCCGATGCCGTCATCCCCATCCCGGCTTTGACGGATAAGGATATTGCCGACGTGGAATTTGCACTGGCACTCGGTGCCGACTGGGTTGCGCTCAGCTTCGTGCAGACTGCGGAGGATGTTACGGCGGCAAAGGAACGAATCGCGGGCAGGGCAACAGTCGTTGCGAAGCTGGAGAAGCCGGCGGCAATCGAGCATCTCGAAAAAATTGCACTGCATGCCGACGCAGTGATGGTAGCTCGTGGCGACCTTGGCGTTGAGCTGCCGCCCGAACGTGTACCCGCTGTACAGAAGCGAATCTCACGAGTATGCCGGCAGTTGGGGCGCCCCGTGATTGTCGCGACGCAGATGCTGGAATCCATGATTTCGGCGCCTGTGCCCACGCGAGCGGAAGCTTCTGATGTCGCAAGCGCGATTTACGACGGCGTGGATGCCGTGATGCTCTCGGCAGAGTCTGCGTCTGGTCGGTACCCCCGGGAAGCAGTCCAGATGATGGACCGAATTATCCGAGAGGTCGAAGCCGACCCGCTTTATCGCAACCTGATTGATGCTCAGCAGGTCGCTGCGCTGTCCAATCGACAGGATGCCGTATGCGGTGCTCTTCGTGACATTACTCGGACGGTCGGCGCAAAGACCACGATTGCCTACACATCTTCCGGTGCCACGACGTTGCGAGCTGCCCGTGTGCGGCCGCAAACTCCGATTGTCGGTGTAACACCRTCCCTCGAGGTCGCACGTCGGATGTGCCTCACCTGGGGCGTCCATGCTTCGGTGGTACCTGACGTAAAGGATGTCGATGAGATGGTTGCTGTGGCCAGCAACGCAGCATTGACTGAAGGCTTCGCCGTTGATGGTGAAGAAATAGTCATTGTTGCGGGCATGCCGTTCGGCAAGCACGGTTCGACAAACTTGGTGCATGTCGCCCGCATCGCAATGGCCCAGAATTCGGCGCTTAATGCAGGGACGGCCTCCCCAGAATCGGCTGCTCGTGAGGGAGTTCCCGCATGAACAAGGCAGCATTTCGCGTCCTGGTTGCCCCCGATTCGTTCAAGGGTAGCCTGGGTGCCTCGGATGTAGCCGAACGGATTCGTACGGGGATTCTGAGGGCCGTTCCGGAGGCTGAAGTCGTGCTGGCGCCGATAGCCGACGGCGGCGAGGGAACGGCGGAGGTTCTGGCGGCAACCCTGCCTGGCATGTGGGAGGAGGTATGTGTTAGCGATGCCAATGATGCGGAGAAGCCTGTACGCTATTTTCTTGGTCACAGCAATGAGTATGGGAGCATCGCCATCCTTGACGTGGCAGCAGTGGTCGGCCTTCCTGATGCCATAGCCAAGCCAGCCAGGCGGACAACGCGGGGTGTYGGGCAAGCCTTGCGATTGATTGCAGCGCGGGGGGTTATTGATCCTTGTATAAATGATGACATCACCACAACTCGGCCTGCTTCCAGCACGCGGCAATGATGTTGGCGCGTTGTTGTGCGCTGCGCAGCCGATTGCGGGCGGTCGTTTTGAGTTCGGTGAGCGAGTGTGGGCAGAAGTTGGCCAGGGCATGGCGCTTGAGCCAGGCCCAGAGA
>NZ_JBFTSG010000072.1:0-40587 GCF_056399885.1 Cupriavidus sp. 01L45
GTGGATGCCGCCGTGAAGAACGGTGCCAAGGCCATCGTCTATGCCGCCACCGGCAACGGCAGCGTGGGCGACTACATGGTCGAGCCGCTCAAGGCGGCACGCGCCAAGGGCGTGCAGATCGTGCGCGCCTCGCGCACCGGCAGCGGCGCCGTGATCCGCAACGCCGAGCAGCCGGACGACAAGTACAACTGGCTGGTGACCGACGACCAACTGCCGCAGAAGGCGCGCATCCTGATGGCGTTGGCGCTGACCAAGACCAACGACACCCAGGAACTGCAGAAGATCCTGTGGAAGTATTGAGTTGAGCGCGGACGGGGCCGGGTACGACGGTGTCGTGCCTGGCCCTTTCCCATCCTGCCCTACAAGCCGCAGTCGCTCGATTCCGCCAGGCGTCCCATCGCTTGCGCGTCCGGTACATGGCTGATAAAGGCCCAAAGTTCATCGACCAGGGGCTTCGGATTGGTCGCCGAACGATACAGCCGGATATCCAGGCTCGTCGACCACGCCCCCGGGCCGGCCAGCACCAGCCGCCCCTCTCTCACCTCGTCGCTGACGCAGCTCTCCGGCAACCAGCCGACGCCATGCCCGGCCACGACCATGGCCTTCAAGGCCTCCGACATGTGCGTCTCGAAGCACCGTTGCAGCCCGTAAGGCTCCGGTGAATTGAGCAGGATCATCTCCACCACATTGCCCAGGAAGGCACCGGATGAATAGGCCATGAACGGCAACGGTCTGGCGCTCGTGCCGGGCAGGCGGAAAATCGGCTGCCCGTCCTTATCCGGCGCCGAGTACGGCTGGATGCGCTCAACGCCCAGCTTCAGGAACGGGAAGCCGTTAGGGTCCAGCAGGATCGGCAACTGCTGATGGTGGTAGCCCAGCAGGATGTCGCAATCGTCGTCGACCAGTTGCTGGACGCCTTCGGGCACATTCACTGCATGCACGCAGGCACTCAGCGCCCCGAAACTGCGGTGCAGGTACTTGAGCCAGGCCGGAAAAAAAGTGAACACCAGCGTGTGCGCCACCGAAAACCGGATGACCTTGTCGCTCTCGGCAAGGGGCTGCCGGCTGCTCAGCAGTGCGCGTGCCGCATAGGCGTCACGCAGCAGGTCGGCCGCCAGGCGGCGGAACAGCCAGCCGGCGGTCGTCAAGGTTGCCGGATGCACGCTGCGATCGACCAGGCTGACACCCAGCCACTCTTCAAGCGCCATGATGCGGCGGCTGAACGCTGACTGGGTGATATGGCGGTCGCCTGCCGCGCGTGAAAAGCTCCGCGTTTCCGCCAAGCACAGGAAGTCTTCAAGCCACTTGGTTTCCATGATGGAATCTACTCGGCATCGGGGTGGAAGGCGAAAGGTCTGAGTCACATCATACGGCAAGGCGATCACGGAATAATTGGTGGAACCCCGATACCGTGATGCAAATTTCGCGGCGCCGTATTCCAAATTTGCAACATCCCTCCACGTGCATCCGGGTTGTCTCGTAGAACCAGCAGGCACCGCTAATGGCGCAGCATCGCCGGCATGCATATCTCAATGCGCGTCATGACAAATTCGCATCAAGGTCGCAACGCGCCGGTGGCTTCCATAAGCTTGCACTCCTCTCATTCATCAAAACCTGCGAGGAGCACACCGATGACGAATGGATCTTTTAGAACCGAACATGACCTGCTGGGCGATCGCGAAGTCCCGGCCGATGTCTATTACGGTGTGCACACGCTGCGTGCAGTGGAAAATTTTCCGATCACGGGCACTCCCATCTCTATCTATCCGGATCTGATCAAGGCCCTGGCTTATATCAAGCAAGCAGCCGCATTGGCAAACCATGAACTCGGCCTGCTCGATGAAACCCGTTGCGATGCCATCGTCAAGGCCTGCGCGGAGTTGCTCGGCGGCAAGTTGCACGACCAATTCGTCGTCGACGTGATCCAGGGCGGTGCCGGCACCTCGACGAACATGAACGCGAACGAGGTGATCGCCAACCGCGCGCTGGAGCTGCTGGGCCACAAAAAAGGCGAATACCAGTACCTGCATCCGAACGAGCAGGTCAATATCGGCCAGAGCACCAACGACGTCTACCCGACGGCCCTCAAGGTCGCAACCTGGTTCGGCATCCTCGGGCTGGTGGACGCCATGTCGGTGTTGCGGCGGGCGTTCGAGCGCAAGGCCGAGGAATTCAAGCATGTGCTGAAGATGGGCCGCACCCAGTTGCAGGATGCCGTGCCGATGACGCTGGGGCAGGAGTTCAGCACCTATGCCGTGATGCTCGGCGAGGACGAGCAGCGGCTGCGCGAAGCGGCGCTGCTGATCTGCGAGATCAATATGGGCGCCACTGCGATCGGCACCGGCATTACCGCGCACCCGGACTATGCACCGCTGATCCTGAAGCGCCTGAAGGAGATCACCGGCATTCCGCTGATGACCGCGCCGAACCTGATCGAGGCCACGCAGGACTGCGGCGCCTTCGTGCAGTTGTCGGGCGTCCTCAAGCGCGTGGCGGTCAAGCTCTCCAAGACCTGCAACGACCTGCGCCTGCTCTCCAGCGGCCCGCGCGCCGGCCTGGGCGAGATCAACCTGCCGCCCATGCAGGCCGGATCGAGCATCATGCCCGGCAAGGTGAATCCCGTGATCCCCGAGGTGGTCAACCAGATCGCATTCGAGGTCATCGGCAACGACATCACCGTCAGCTTCGCCGCCGAAGCCGGGCAACTGCAACTGAATGCCTTCGAGCCGATCATTGCGCACAGCCTGTTCAAGAGCGTCAGCCATCTGCGCAATGGCTGCCTGACACTGGCCGAGCGTTGCGTCAATGGCATCACCGCCAACGAGGAACGCCTGCGCGCCACGGTGGAAAACTCCATCGGCATCGTCACCGCCCTGAACCCGTATATCGGCTACGCCAACGCCACGGCGGTAGCGCAAGAGGCCCACGCCACCGGCGGCAGCGTGTACGAGATCGTGCTGCAAAAGGGGCTGCTGTCCAGGGAGGAACTCGACCAGATCCTGCGGCCGGAAGTGCTGACGCAGCCCACTCCGCTGAGCCTGGCGCCGCGCGCCCGGTGAACTGAGTCACGGCGTCCCCAGCGCCGCAAGAAGCAGCGGGCCCCCGCCCCGCAAATCGACGGCCAGACAACGATCTGCCGCAATCCCCGGAGACACCGCAACATGAAAGCCAACAAGTTAACCACCCAGATCATGGTCGCCATGGTCCTGGGCATCGGGACCGGCTATCTCTGCAACACCCTCGCGCCCAATGCGGGGATGGCGAAAGAGATTGCCGGCTACTTTTCGATCGTCACCGACATCTTCCTGCGCATGATCAAGATGATCATCGCGCCGCTGGTATTCGGCACGCTGGTGGCGGGCATCGCCGGCATGAAGGACGCGAGCGCGGTGGGCCGCATCGGCATCAAGGCTTTGGGCTGGTTCATCACCGCATCGCTGATCTCGCTGCTGCTCGGCATGCTCTTTGTGAACCTGCTGCAGCCCGGCCATGCGCTGAACCTGCCATTGCCGGAGATCGGCACCGCCACCAATCTCAAGACTTCGTCGCTGAACCTGAAGGACTTCATTACGCACGTGTTTCCCAAGAGCGTGTTCGAAGCCATGGCGCAGAACGAGATCCTGCAGATCCTGGTGTTCTCGCTGTTCTTCGGCTTCGCCATTGCATCGTTCAAGGGCAAGGTGGGGCATCACCTGGTCGCGTCGATCGAGGAACTGGTGGCGATCATGCTGCGCGTCACGGACTTCGTGATGCGCTTTGCGCCGCTCGGCGTCTTTGCCGCCGTCGCCGCCGCCATTACCGTACAGGGTATTGGCGTGCTGTTCACCTACGGCAAGTTTATCGGCGGTTTCTACCTGGGACTGGTTGTACTGTGGCTGGTGCTGACGGGCGCGGGCTACCTGTTCCTCGGCGGGCGGGTCTTCACCCTGCTCAAGCTGATCCGCGAGCCGACCATCCTCGCCTTCTCCACCGCCAGCAGCGAGGCCGCCTATCCGAAGACCATGGAGCAGATGGAGAAGTTCGGCGTCCCCGACAAGGTGACCGGCTTCGTGCTGCCGCTGGGCTACTCGTTCAACCTCGATGGCTCGATGATGTACCAGGCCTTCGCCGCGTTGTTCATCGCGCAGGCCTACAACATCGAACTCAGCCTGACGCAGCAGATCACCATGTTGCTGGTCCTGATGGTCACCAGCAAGGGCATCGCCGGCGTGCCCCGCGCCTCCATCGTGGTGGTGGCGGCCACCCTGCCGATGTTCAACCTGCCCGAAGCCGGCCTGCTGCTGATCCTGGGCATCGACCAGTTCCTCGACATGGGCCGGACCGCGACCAACGTCATCGGCAACAGCATCGCCACGGCAGTGGTCGCCAAATGGGAAGGCGAACTGAGCCCGACGCAGTTGCCGGACACCGAAGACACCGAAGACATCGCCGAAGCACCCGCGCGGCAGCCCGGAGCAACTGGCCCCCGCGCAGACTGGGGTAATCCCTGATGCCCTCACATGAAATCTCATAACGATCCAGGCGCCGCAATATGGAATCACAACCGGGCCGCCCGGCCGGCACAAACAGTTTCCCGTTTAATCAACGACTTGCGATCCGTCCGCGGCCATCCCGGCAATGGCACGGCGATTGCTATATCCCTCTGCCGCAGCATCATCTGACGCACCTCAAAACAAAACACGTGGAGACAATATGAGCGCACGAGAAGCGGGCGATCTCGATCCTGTCGAGACCGCCGAATGGCTGGAGTCCCTGCAGGCGGTCACGCAGCATCGCGGCACCGAGCGGGCCAACCAACTGGTCAATGCGCTGGTCGATGAAGCGCGGCGCGACGGCCTCTATGTGCCGCGCTCGCTGACCACGGGCTACCGGAACACCATCGCCCCCAAGGACGAAGCGCAATCGACCGGCGACCGCGCCATCGAGCATCGCCTGCGCTCGATCATCCGCTGGAACGCGATGGCCATCATCCTGCGCGCCAACAAGGAGTCGTCGGAACTCGGTGGCCACATCGCGAGCTTCCAGTCGGCGGCGACGCTCTACGACATCGGTTTCGGCCACTTCTGGCACGCGCCCACCGACCAGCACGGCGGTGACCTGCTGTACATCCAGGGCCACAGCGCACCGGGCATCTACGCGCGCGCCTTTGTCGAAGGCCGGCTCACGGAGCAGCAGTTGCTCGGGTACCGGCAGGAAACCGGCGGCACCGGGCTTTCCTCCTACCCCCACCCCTGGCTGATGCCGGACTTCTGGCAGTTCCCCACCGTGTCGATGGGGCTGGGCCCACTGATGTCGATCTACCAGGCGCGTTTCCTCAAGTACCTGCAAGGCCGAGGGCTGGCGGACACCTCGGCGCGCAAGGTCTGGGCCTTCATGGGCGACGGCGAGATGGACGAGCCCGAATCCCTGGGCGCAATCTCGCTGGCCGGCCGCGAGCGGCTCGACAATCTGATCTTCGTCATCAACTGCAACCTGCAGCGGCTGGACGGCCCGGTGCGCGGCAACGGCAAGATCATCCAGGAACTGGAATCCGTCTTCCGCGGCGCCGGCTGGAACGTGATCAAGGTGGTCTGGGGCGGCGGCTGGGACAAGCTGCTTGCCAGGGACAAGAGCGGCCTGCTGCTAAAGCGCATGGAGGAATGCGTCGACGGCGAATACCAGGATTTCAAGAGCAAGAGCGGCGCTTATGTACGCGAGCACTTCTTCGGCAAGTACGAAGAACTCAAGGCGCTGGTCGCCGACATGAGCGACGACGAGATCTGGGGCCTGACGCGCGGCGGCCATGATCCCGAGAAGGTGTTCGCGGCTTACGCTGCCGCCGTGAAGCACACCGGGGAGCCCACGCTGATCCTGGCCAAGACGGTCAAGGGCTATGGCATGGGCGAATCCGGCGAAGGCCAGATGATCGCCCACCAGGCCAAGAAGATGACCCAGGACGCGTTGCGCGGTTTCCGCGACCGCTTCCAGATTCCGGTCAGCGACGCGCAACTGGCCGACATCCCCTTTATCAAGCCGCCCGAGGACAGCCCCGAGATGCAGTACCTGCGCGCGCGGCGCGCGGCGCTGGGCGGCTACCTGCCGGCCCGCCGCAGCAAGTCGCATGCGCTGGAAATTCCGCCGCTGTCCACGTTCCAGCGCCTGCTCGACAGCACCGGCGAGCGCGAGATCTCCACCACCATGGCCTTCGTGCAGATGCTGGGGACCCTGGTGCGCGACAAGGCCATCGGCAAGCATGTGGTGCCCATCGTGCCCGACGAATCGCGCACCTTCGGCATGGAGGGCATGTTCCGCCAGCTAGGCATCTACTCATCGGTCGGGCAGCTCTACAAGCCGCAGGACGCCGATCAGCTCATGTACTACCGGGAGTCCAAGGACGGCCAGGTGCTGCAGGAGGGGATCAACGAGGGCGGCGCGATGTCGAGCTGGATTGTTGCTGCGACTTCGTACAGCACGAGCAACGTGCCGATGATCCCGTTCTACATCTACTACTCGATGTTCGGGCTCCAGCGGGTCGGCGACCTGGCCTGGCTGGCGGGCGACATCCGAGCACGCGGCTTCCTGCTCGGCGGCACCGCCGGGCGCACCACGCTCAACGGGGAAGGCCTGCAGCACGAGGACGGCCACAGCCACATCATCGCCGGCACCATCCCAAACTGCGTTTCCTACGATCCCACCTTCGCCTACGAGGTGGTGACCATCGTGCGCGACGGCATGCGCCGGATGTACCAGGACCAGGAGGATGTGTACTACTACATCACCCTGATGAACGAGAACTACCCGCACCCCGGCCTCGCGGACGCGGGCGAAGGCGCGGAGGCCGGCATCCTCAAGGGCCTCTACAAGCTCAAGGACGGCGGCAAGGCCGGCAAGGGCGGGCTGCGCGTGCAGCTCATGGGCTGCGGCACCATCCTGCGCGAGGTCATCGCCGCCGCCGAGCTGCTGAAGGCGGACTTCAACGTCACCGCCGACATCTGGAGCGCCACCAGCTACAACGAGCTGCGCCGCGACGGCATGGCCGCCGAGCGCTGGAACCTGCTGCACCCCACCGAGCCCCGGCGCAAGAGCTGGGTCGAGTCCAGCCTGGAAGGCCATGAAGGCCCGGTGATCGCCTCCACCGACTACATGCGCAACTACGCCGACCAGGTACGCGAATACGTGCAGGCCGCGGGACGGCGCTACGTCGTGCTGGGTACCGACGGCTTTGGCCGCAGCGACTACCGCGCCAGGCTGCGCAGCTTCTTCGAGGTCGACCGCTACCACGTTGCCATCGCCGCGCTCAAGGCGCTGAGCGATGACGGCGCGATCAAGCCGGCGGTGGTGGCCGAGGCCATTGCCAAGTATGCGGTGGACACCGAGCGCGCAGCGCCGTGGACGGTCTGACACGCCAAGGATTGAAGACTATGAACCAAGCCATTGATATCAAGGTGCCCGACATCGGCGATTTCAAGGACGTGCCGGTGATCGAGTTGTTCGTCAAGGTGGGCGACCTGGTCAAGCCCGAGGACCCGCTCGTTTCGCTGGAATCCGACAAGGCCACCATGGACGTGCCGGCCCCGCAAGGCGGCGTGGTCAGGCAGATCCACGTCAAGCTGGGCGATGCCGTCAGCGAGGGCAGCCTGCTGATGCAGTTCGAGGGCATGGGCTTGGCGGTGCCGGCCGGCACCGCCAAGCCCAGCGTAAGCGCGCCGCCCTCGCCGCTCAGCGCGCCTGCGGGGCTGGCCGAAGTGCGCATCCCCGACATCGGCGACTACAAGGATGTGCCGGTGATCGAAGTCTTCGTCAAGGTCGGCGACACGGTGAAGGCGGAGGATCCGCTGGTGTCGCTGGAGTCCGACAAGGCCACCATGGACGTGCCGGCTCCGCTGGGCGGCGTGGTCAGGGAGATCCACGTCAAGGTGGGCGACACCGTCAGCGAAGGCAGCATCATCATGGCACTGGCTACCGGCGACGCACCGGCGGTGGCATCCGCGGCGCCGGCTCCGGTCCTCGCGGCGACGCCTGCGCCCATTACGCCAGCTTCGAGTGGCGTGGACGAACCCGCTTTCGCGCTCGCCTACGCCGGACCGGCGGTGCGCAAGCTCGCCCGGGAGACCGGCGTGGGCCTGGGCAAGGTGCGCGGCAGTGGCGAGCATGGCCGCATCCTGCGAGCCGATGTCGAGGCGTTCGCCCGCTCGGGAGGCGCCATAACGCCCGCCGCCAGGCCTGCCGCCGCGCCCGCTGGTGGCGGCGCGGGCCTGGACCTGCTGCCGTGGCCCAAGGTGGACTTTGCCAGGTTCGGCCCGGTCGAGCGGAGGGAACTTAGCCGCATCAAGAAGATTTCCGGCGCCAACCTGCACCGCAACTGGGTCGTGATCCCGCACGTCACCACGCATGACGAGGCGGATATCACCGATCTCGAGCAGTTCCGCGTGCAGATGAACAAGGAGCTGGAAAAGAGCGGCATCAAGATCAGCATGCTGCCTTTCATGATGAAGGCAGCGGTGGCCACGCTCAGGAAATTCCCGGAATTCAACGCGAGTCTGGACGGCGACACCCTGGTGCTCAAGCAGTACTACCACATCGGCTTTGCCGCCGACACGCCCAACGGCCTGATGGTGCCGGTGATCCGCGACGTCGACAAGAAGTCCATCCCCGACATCGCGCGGGAGATGGGCGAACTGGCCAAGCTGGCGCGGGAAGGCAAGCTCAAGCCCGACCAGATGTCGGGCGGCACCTTCACGATCAGCTCGCTCGGCGGCATCGGCGGGATCAACTTCACGCCCATCATCAACGCACCCGAGGTTGCCATCATGGGTGTCTGCAAGAGCTTCTGGAAGCAGCACTCCGGCGATGGCAAGAACTGGGCCTCGCGCCTGACCCTGCCGCTGTCGTTGTCATGGGACCACCGCGTCATCGACGGGGCCGCGGCTGCCCGCTTCAACGTCTATTTTGCCAACCTGCTCGCCGATCTGCGGCGTGTGCTGTTCTGAGGGGCGCGCTGCAATGACCCAACGTGTCGAAGTCAAGGTGCCGGATATCGGCGAGTTCAAGGACGTCACGGTGATCGAGGTCATGGTCCGGCCCGGCGAGACCATCGCCGTGGACACCAGCCTGATTGCCGTCGAATCCGACAAGGCATCGATGGAGATCCCCTCCTCGCATGCCGGCGTGGTGAAAGAGATCCTGGTCAAGGTCAACGACAAGGTCAGCGAAGGCTCGGTGATCCTGATAGTAGAGGCCACGGGTGTGGCGGCCGGCGCGGCGCCGACTGCCGCACCGCCGAAGGCTGCGCCCTCCGTGCCGGTGCCTAACGCCGCGAGCTATAGCGGCACGGCAGACCTGGAATGCGAGATGCTGGTGCTAGGCGCCGGCCCCGGTGGCTACTCGGCCGCGTTTCGCAGCGCCGACCTGGGCTTGAAAACGGTGCTGGTCGAGCGCTACGAGACGCTCGGTGGCGTCTGTCTCAACGTCGGCTGTATTCCCTCCAAGGCGCTGCTGCACACAGCCTCGGTGATGGATGAGGTTGCGCATCTGCCCGACCACGGCATCAAGTACGGTGCGCCCGAGGTCGACCTGGACAAGTTGCGCGCGTTCAAGGACAGCGTTATCAAGAAGCTCACGGGCGGCCTGGCCGGCATGGCCAAGGCACGCAAGGTCGAGGTGGTCACCGGCGTGGGCAGCTTCCTCGACCCACATCACCTCGAAGTCGTGGCAGCCGATGGCGCAAAGCGCGTCGTCAAGTTTGCAAAGGCCATCATCGCTGCGGGCAGCCAGGCGGTGAAGCTGCCGTTCATGCCCGACGACGAACGCGTCGTCGACTCCACCGGGGCGCTGCAGCTGAAGTCGATCCCGAAGCGCATGCTGGTGGTGGGCGGCGGCATCATCGGCCTGGAAATGGCTACGGTGTATTCCACGCTGGGCACCCGCATCGATGTCGTGGAAATGCTCGATGGCCTGATGCAGGGTGCCGACCGCGACCTGGTCAAGGTCTGGGAGAAGAAAAACGCTCACCGCTTCGACCACGTCATGCTGAAGACCAAGACGGTTGGCGCCAAGGCCACGCCGGCAGGCATCGAAGTCAGCTTCGAGGGTAAGGAGGCGCCCGCGCCGCAGGTATACGACGTGGTGCTGGTCGCCGTGGGCCGCAGCCCCAACGGCAAGTCCATTGCCGCGGAGAAGGCCGGGGTGGCCGTCACCGAGCGTGGCTACATCGAAGTCGACAAGCAGATGCGGACCAACGTCTCGCACATTCACGCCATCGGCGACATCGTCGGCCAGCCGATGCTGGCGCACAAAGCCGTACACGAAGCGCACGTGGCGGCGGAGGCGGCGCACGGCGAGCCCGCCTTCTTTGACGCGCGCCAGATCCCGTCGGTTGCCTACACCGACCCCGAAGTGGCCTGGGCCGGCAAGACCGAAGAGCAATGCAAGGCCGAAGGGATCCAGTTCGGCAAGGCGGTGTTCCCGTGGGCCGCCTCCGGGCGCGCCATTGCCAACGGACGCGACGAGGGCTTCACCAAGCTGCTCGTCGACAGCACCACGAATCGCGTGATCGGCGGTGGCATCGTCGGCACCCATGCGGGCGACCTGATCAGCGAGATCTGCCTGGCCGTGGAGATGGGCTGCGAGCCCGCCGATATCGGCAAGACGATCCACCCGCACCCGACGCTGGGTGAATCGATCGGGATGGCCGCCGAGGTGTTTGAGGGCCATTGCACCGACCTGCCGCCGGTGAAGAAGAAATAAAAGGAAATTGACACGGGCACACGACGCAGCGCTTTGCGTCGTGCCGCCACACACAAGAGATTGCACGAACGTCTGCCGCCGTTCCGGCGCCCCGACCGAGCCACAGAGACAACCATGACCGACAACCTTCGCGAAGCCGCACTCGACTACCACCGCTATCCCACGCCCGGCAAGATCTCCGTGACGCCCACCAAGGCGATGGCCACACAGCGCGATCTCGCTCTGGCCTACTCGCCCGGCGTCGCCGACGCCTGCATGGAGATCGTGCGCGATCCGGCCGAGGCGATGAACCTCACGTCGCGCGCCAACCTCGTCGCGGTGATTACCAACGGCACCGCGGTGCTGGGTCTGGGCAACATCGGCCCGCTGGCCGGCAAGCCGGTGATGGAGGGCAAAGGTTGCCTGTTCAAGAAGTTCGCGGGCATCGATGTCTTCGACATCGAGCTGGCGGAAGACGACCCCGATGCGCTGATCGAAACCATCGCCCGCATGGAGCCGACCTTCGGCGGCATCAACCTCGAGGACATCAAGGCGCCCGAGTGCTTCTATATCGAGAAGAAGCTGAGAGAGCGCATGAAGATCCCGGTCTTCCATGACGATCAGCACGGTACCGCCATCGTGGCCGCCGCCGCCATCCTCAACGCGCTGAAGCATGTCGGCAAGGATATCAGCGAGGTCAAGCTGGTAGCGTCGGGCGCAGGCGCGGCCGCCCTCGCCTGCCTGGACCTGATCGTGAGCCTGGGCCTGCCCATGGGCAATGTGTTCGTCTCCGACAGCAACGGCGTGGTCTATCTCGGCCGCAAGGAGCAGATGGACCCGAACAAGGCGCGTTATGCGCAGGACACTTCCGCGCGCACGCTGGCCGACATCATCGGCGGCGCGGACATCTTTCTCGGCCTGTCGGCCGGTGGCGTGCTCAAGCCAGAGATGGTCAAGACCATGGCGCGCGACCCGATCATCCTGGCCATGGCCAACCCGACGCCAGAGATCGCGCCGGAGGATGCGCTGGCCGTGCGCCCCGATGCCATCCTTGGCACCGGGCGCTCGGATTATCCGAACCAGGTCAACAATGTCCTCTGTTTCCCGTTCATCTTCCGCGGGGCACTGGACGTCGGGGCCACCACCATCAATGAAGAGATGAAGCTGGCCGCCGTGCGCGCCATTGCCGAACTCGCCCATGCGGAGATTCCGGAGGTGGTGGCCCAGGCGTACGGCGCGGTCGGCCTGCGCTTCGGTGCCGAATACCTGATTCCCAAGCCGTTCGACCCTCGCCTGATCGAAGCCGTCGCGCCCGCCGTCGCCCAGGCGGCAATGGACAGCGGCGTGGCCACGCGCCCGATCGCGGACATGGAGGCGTATCGCCAGCGGCTCGGCCAGTTCGTCTACCAGTCGCGCAGCGCCATGCAGCCGGTATTCGCCGCCGCCAAGCGCGCGCCGAAGCGGGTGATTTACGCGGAAGGCGAGGACGAGCGCGTGCTGCGCGCCGCGCAGGTGGTCATCGACGAGGGCATCGCGCGCCCGATGCTGGTGGGCCGTCCCGACGTGATTGTCCAGCTCATCGCGCAATTCGGCCTGCGCTTGCAACCGGGCGAGGATTGCGAATGCATCGATCCGCTCGATCCTGCCGTCTACCGCGACGCTGCCGAGGCGTACTATCAGATTAGCCGCCGCGACGGCGTCTCGCGCGCGCTGGCACAGGCGGAGGTGCGCAGCCGCGGTACGCTGCTGGGCGCCATGCTGGTTCGGCAAGGCCAGGCCGACGCGATGCTGTGCGGCACCGTGGGCCGTTTCCAGGACCACCTGGCTTATGTGCGGGACACGATCGGGCTGAAGCCCGGCAGCGAGACGCTTGCCGCCATGCAGATGTTGATGCTGCCCGGCCGCCAGCTGTTCATTTGCGACACGCACGTGAACCTCGACCCGACGGCGCAACAGATCGCCGACATCGCGCTGCTGGCCGCCGAAGCCGTCCGCCGCTTCGGCATCACGCCGAGCGTGGCCTTGCTCTCGCACTCCAACTTCGGCGGCTCCACCGCCCCGGCCGCGGTGAAGATGCGCGAGGCGCTGGCGCTGGCGAAATCGCGCGCCCCGTCGCTGGCCATGGAAGGCGAGATGCGCGGCGATGCGGCGCTGTCCAAGCCCATCCTGGACCAAGAGTTCCCCGACTCCGGCCTGGTCACGGAAGCCAACGTGCTGGTGATGCCCAACGTCGACGCCGCCAATATCTCCTACAACCTGATGCGCATCGCGGCGGGCGGCGGCATCACGGTTGGCGGCATTCTGCTTGGCGCCGCGCGCCCCGTGCACATCCTGACCTCATCCTCGACCGTTCGCCGCATCGTCAACATGACGGCGGTGGCGACGGTCGATGCCGGCTCCCAGCGCGCCACGGCGCAGGCGGCAGGGATCTAGCATCTGAACGCCGACAGCGATCGCGAACCAAAAACAGGAGACCACCATGGACAAAGACAATCATCCGAAGCCGTTCTACAGATCCCTCTATTTCCAGGTCATCACCGCGATCGTCATCGGCGTCATCCTGGGCCACTTCTACCCGCAGACCGGCGAGGCGATGAAGCCGCTGGGCGATGGTTTTATCAAGCTGATCAAGATGATCATCGCACCGATCATCTTCTGCACGGTCGTGGTGGGTATCGCCGGGATGGAGGACATGAAGAAGGTCGGCAAGACCGGCGGGCTGGCGCTGCTGTACTTCGAGATCGTCAGCGGCGTCGCGCTGGTGGTGGGCCTGGTGATCATCAACATCGTCAAGCCGGGCGCCGGCATGAACGTGGACGTCAGCACCCTCGACACCAAGAGCATCGCCGCCTATACCGAGCCCGGCAAGATGCAGGGCACGGTGGACTTCCTGCTGCACGTGATCCCGAACACCGTGGTGGACGCCTTCGCCAAGGGTGAGATTCTCCAGGTGCTGCTGTTCGCGGTGATGTTCGGTTTCGCCCTGCATAAGTTCGGCGGGCGCGGCACGCTGGTGTTCGACTTCATCGAGAAGTTCTCGCACGTGCTGTTCACCATCGTCGGATACATCATGAAGGTCGCGCCCATCGGGGCGTTCGGTGCCATGGCCTTCACCATCGGCAAGTATGGCGTGGGTTCGCTGCTGCAACTGGGCCAGTTGATGGCGACGTTCTATGCGACCTGCCTGTTCTTCATCTTTATCGTGCTTGGCGGGATCGCACGAGCCCACGGCTTCTCGATCTGGAAATTCATCAGGTACATCAAGGAAGAACTGCTGATCGTGCTGGGCACGTCTTCGTCGGAATCGGTGCTGCCGCGCATGATGGCCAAGCTCGAGAACCTGGGTGCCCGCAAGTCTGTCGTCGGGCTGGTGATCCCGACCGGCTACTCCTTCAACCTGGATGGCACCTCCATCTACCTGACCATGGCGGCGGTGTTCATCGCCCAGGCAACCAACACCGACATGAGCCTGACGCAGCAACTCACGCTGCTGGCGGTGCTGCTGCTCACGTCCAAGGGCGCTGCCGGCGTCACCGGCAGCGGCTTCATCGTGCTGGCGGCCACGCTGTCGGCGGTCGGGCATGTCCCGGTAGCAGGCCTTGCCCTGATCCTCGGCATCGACCGCTTCATGTCGGAGGCGCGCGCCCTGACCAACCTGATCGGCAACGGCGTGGCCACGGTGGTGGTGGCTAAATGGACCGGCGACCTAGATGTCGAACGGATGCATCGCACGCTGGACAACGAGTCGGACAGCGAGGCCGACGACCCCGAGGTGGTGCTCGACCAGGCCGCGACGCACATGCCGGTTGCCAGTACCACATTGAACCGGTGAACGGCGGACCGTGATGACATCAGCCCCCAACCATCGGAGCCCGTCCACGGCGTGGCCCCATCGCATCGTCATCGTCGGCGGCGGCGCGGGCGGACTTGAACTGGCCACGCGGCTGGGCGACACGCTCGGCCGGCGCGGACACGCCGAAGTCACCCTGATCGAGAAGACCCGCACCCATGTGTGGAAGCCCAAGCTGCACGAGATCGCCGCCGGCAGCATGGACATGAGTGCCCACGAGGTGGGCTACCTGGCGCAATCGCATTGGCATCACTTCCGCTACCGCGTCGGGGAAATGGTGGGCCTGGACCGGGAACGCCGCGAGGTGCTCGTGGCGCCCTACGTCGACCATGAAGGACACCAGATCACACCGCAACGCACCTTTGGCTACGACACCCTGGTCATCTCCGTCGGCAGCCAAAGCAATGACTTCGGCACGCCCGGCGTCTATGAGCACGCCATGCGGCTGGAATGTCCCGCCGACGCGCTGCGCTTTCACTCGCGCATGGTCAATGCCTGCATCCGCGCGCACGCGCAGGCCACGCCCCTGCTGGCCCAGCAACTCCACGTCGCCATCATCGGCGCCGGCGCGACGGGGGTAGAACTGGCGGCGGAACTGCACCGCACCACGCGCGAGGTTGTGGCCTTCGGCCTGGACCGCGTCGATGCGGACAAGGACATCCGGGTCACCCTGATCGAGGCCGCGCCCCGCGTGCTGCCGGCCTTGCCCCCGCGCTTGTCGAGCGCCACGGAAGCCCTGCTGCGCAAGCTCGGCGTGGAGGTGCTGACCGGCGCCAAGGTCGCCGAGGTGCTGTCCGATGGCGTACTGCTCGGCGATGGCCAGCGCCTCGCGGCGGAACTGGTCGTGTGGGCGGCGGGCGTGAAAGCGCCTGATTTCCTCAGGGATATCGCGGGCCTGGAGACCAATCGCGTCAACCAGTTGATGGTCCGGCCGACGCTGCAGACCAGCCGCGACGACAACATCTTCGCCATCGGGGATTGCGCTGCCTGCGCCTGGCCCGAGGCCAATCAAGGCAAGGGGGGCTTCGTGCCGCCGCGCGCGCAAGCCGCGCACCAGCAGGCTTCGCACATGGTCAAGCAGATCCGCCGCCGCATGGCCGGCAAGCCGCTGACGGACTACCGCTACCGCGACTTCGGTTCCCTGGTATCCCTGGGCGGGTTCAGCACGGTGGGCAGCATGATGGGGGGGCCCATCGGCGGCAGCATGATGGTCGAGGGCCGCTTCGCCAGGCTGATGTACCTGTCGCTCTACAAGATGCACGAGCTGGCACTGCATGGGTTCGCCAAGGTCGCGCTCGACACGCTGGCCCGCTCGATCGTCCGGCGCACGGAACCCCATGTGAAGCTGCACTGAGTTCCATTCCAGGATCGGGCGGCGACATCCGGCCGGTCCGTCAGTCCCTCTTTTTCTACGCAGGAGAATCGTATGGAAGACGTCGTTATCGTTGCCGCCGCCAGAACCGCGGTCGGCAAGTTTGGCGGTTCGCTGTCCAAGGTCCCGGCCCCGGAACTCGGTGCTACCGTGATCAAGGCCTTGCTGGAGCGAAGCGGCCTGAAGCCGGAACTGGTCGACGAGGTCCTGCTCGGCCAGGTGCTGACCGCAGGCAGTGGGCAAAATCCCGCACGGCAGGCTGGGGTCAAGGCGGGGCTGCCGGTCGGCGTGCCCGCCATGACCATCGGCAAGGTCTGCGGCTCCGGCCTGAAGGCGGTACACCTGGCGGCCCAGGCCATCAAATGCGGCGATGCCGACATCGTCATCGCCGGCGGCCAGGAGAACATGAGCGCTTCGCCGCACGTGCTCCTGGGTTCTCGCGACGGCCAGCGCATGGGCGACTGGAAGCTGACGGACTCGATGATCGTCGATGGCCTGTGGGACGTGTACAACCAGTATCACATGGGCACCACGGCCGAGAACGTGGCCAAGGCCTACAACATCTCGCGCACCCAGCAGGACGAGTTCGCGGCCGCATCGCAGCAGAAGGCCGAGGCCGCGCAGAAGGCCGGCAAGTTCAAGGACGAGATCGTGCCCGTCTCCATCGTCTCAAAGAAAGGCACGGTGGTATTCGATAGCGACGAGTTCATCAAGCACGGCACCACGGCCGAAGCCCTGGCGGGCCTGCGGCCTGCCTTCGACAAGGCGGGCACCGTCACCGCCGGCAACGCGTCCGGGCTGAACGACGGCGCGGCGGCGGTGTTGCTGATGTCGGCGAGCAAGGCGCGCGAACTGGGCCTGACCCCGCTGGCGCGCATCGCGGCCTACGCGTCGGCAGGGATCGATCCCACCATCATGGGCATGGGTCCGGTGCCGGCTTCGCAGCGCTGTTTGCACAAAGCGGGCTGGATCGTCAACGACCTCGACCTGATGGAAATCAACGAGGCCTTCGCGGCGCAAGCCTGCGCGGTCAACCAGGAAATGGACTGGGACACCCGCAAGATCAACGTCAACGGCGGCGCCATCGCCATCGGGCACCCCATCGGCGCTTCCGGCTGCCGCATCCTGGTCACGCTGCTTCATGAAATGGTCCGCCGCGACGCCAAACGCGGCCTGGCCTCGCTCTGCATCGGCGGCGGCATGGGCGTGGCGCTGGCCATCGAGCGCTAAGACAGCATCCCACAACAAGGAGAAAAACATGAGCAAGCAACACGTAGTACTGATCACGGGCGGCATGGGCGGCCTTGGCGAAACCATTTCGACCAAGATGGCCGATGCCGGCTACAGGGTCGCGGTGACCTATTCGCCCGGCAATACCACGCATGGCGAATGGGTTCAGCAGATGAAGGCACGCGGGTACGACATCCTTGCGGTCCCCTGCGACGTGGCCGACATCGACTCATGCGCGCAAGCTGTGGCAGCGGTCGTGGAGCAGGCCGGCCCGGTCGACGTGCTCATCAACAACGCCGGCATCACGCGCGACATGACCTTCAAGAAGATGGACAAGGTCAACTGGGACACCGTACTGCGCACCAACCTGGACAGCCTGTTCAATATGAGCAAGCAAGTGGCCGATGGCATGGTGGAGCGCGGCTGGGGCCGTATCGTCAACGTGTCGTCGGTCAACGGCTCCAAAGGCGCCTTCGGCCAGACCAACTACTCGGCGGCGAAAGCCGGCGTGCATGGTTTCACCAAGGCCCTGGCATTGGAAGTGGCCAGGAAGGGCGTCACGGTCAACACCATTTCCCCGGGCTATATCGGCACCAAGATGGTCACCGCCATTCCCGAGGACATCCTGAACACGAAGATCCTGCCGCAAATTCCGGTGGGCCGGCTGGGCAAGCCGGAGGAAGTGGCGGGCCTGATCATCTACCTGGCCTCCGAGGAAGCCGCCTTCGTGACCGGCGCCAATATCGCCATCAACGGTGGGCAGCATATGCAGTGACGCGCAACGGGACGCCGCGCCTTTCGCAGCGTCCCCATCATCCCCCCACGGAGGAGACCCGGACACATGGATCCCATCCTGCTGGCACGCACGCAGTTCGCGGCCAACATCACCTTCCATATCCTGTTCCCGACCATCAGCATCGGGCTGGGCTGGCTGTTGCTGTTCTTCCGCTGGCGCTACCTCGCCAGCGACAAGCCACAGGTCCGCCATGCATGGCTGAATGCCTATCGCTTCTGGACCAAGGTGTTCGCCCTGACCTTTGCGCTGGGCGTGGTCAGCGGCATCACCATGAGCTTCCAGTTCGGCACCAACTGGCCGGGTTTCATGGAAACGGTGGGCAACATTGCCGGGCCCCTGCTTGCCTACGAGGTGCTGACCGCGTTCTTTCTCGAAGCCGGCTTTCTCGGCGTGATGCTGTTCGGGCACGGCAAGGTGAGCGAACGTGTCCACCTGCTGTCCACCTTCTTCGTTGCGTTCGGCACCACGCTCAGCGCCTTCTGGATCCTGGCGCTTAATTCCTGGATGCAGACGCCGCAAGGCTACGAAATCGTCAATGGCGAGTTCCACGTCAGGAGCTGGATCGAGGTCATCTTCAACCCCTCCTTCCCCTACCGCTTCGCGCACGTGCTGCTCGCTTCCACTCTGACCTGCGCCTTCCTGCTCGCGGGGCTGAGTGCCTGGCAATTGCTCAGGGGCACGGCGCCGCTATCGGCGCCCAGGGTCTTGCGCGTCGGACTGACGCTCGCCGCCGCTGCGATCCCGTTGCAGATCGCCGTGGGTGACATGCACGGCCTGAACACACTCGAACACCAGCCGCAAAAGATCGCCGCAATGGAAGGCGTTTGGGACACGGAGCGTGGCGCACCCTTGCTGCTGTTTGCCATCCCCGACGAGAAGTTGCGTACGAATCACGCGGCGATCGAGATCCCCAAGCTGGCCAGCCTGATCCTGACGCATCACCCGGACGGCGAGATTCGCGGCCTGAATACGTTCGATGCGCATCCGCCCGTCCTGCCGCTGTTCTTCGCCTTCCGCGTGATGGTGGGCATGGGGATGCTGATGCTGGCCAGCAGCTGGCTGGGCTGGTGGCTTTACCGCCGCGCCGGCTGGCAGCCGCACCGCCTGCCGCGCGCGCTGCTATGGGGCTTTGCGGGCATGACCTTCTCCGGCTGGATTGCCACGGTGGCCGGCTGGTACGTCACCGAGATCGGCCGCCAACCCTATATCGTCCACGGCCTGGTACGCACCGCCGACGTAGCGTCGAACGTGCCGGCGCCGCATATCGCACTGACGCTGTCCCTGTTCGTCGCGGTCTACCTGGCGCTGATCGTTGCCTATGTCAGCGTACTGAAGTACCTGGCGGAAAAGCCGGAGGCGCTGCCTGGCGGCGATGCGGCCGCGCAGCCCGCCACGCCATCCGGCGCTGTTGCCCCACATGCCTTGCCAACCGGGAGCCCCCTATGACCTGGATGCGTCTAGACGACGCCCTGCCTGTCATCTTCATGGCGCTGATGGGCGTGGCCATGCTGGTCTACGTGATCAGCGACGGCTACGATCTCGGGGTCGGCATGCTGATGCACCGGGCCACGCCCGCCGAGAAGGATGTCATGGTGGCTTCGATCGGTCCGTTCTGGGATGCCAACGAGACCTGGCTTGTGCTCGGCGTCGGCATCTTGCTGGTGGCTTTCCCCAAGGCGCACGGTTTGATATTGACCGCGCTTTACCTGCCGGTCACGCTGATGCTGGTCGGCCTGATCCTGCGCGGCGTGGCGTTCGACTTCCGCGTCAAGGTGAGGAGCGCGCACAAGCCGATGTGGGACAGGCTCTTCTTCGCCGGCTCGACCCTGGCATCGGTCTCGCAGGGCTGGATGCTGGGCCGCTACATCAGCGGCTTCGGCAACGGCTGGAACTACCCGCTGTTCGCGGCGGCCATCGCCATTGCGCTGCCCATGGCCTATGTGCTGCTCGGCGCGTGCTGGCTCATCATGAAAACGGAGGGCGAACTGCAGCAGCGCGCCATACAGTGGGCGAAGATCGCATGGGCGCCAATGGCCTGCGGACTCGCGCTGATCTCCGTGGCCACCCCCTGGATCAGCGCCGTGGTGCGCGAGCGCTGGTTCGTGCTGCCGCAGATCATCGCGCTGCTTGCCATCCCGATGGCAACCGGCGTCATGCTGATGGCCGTGCGCTTGTTGCTGAAGACCCGGCTGGTGCGCGGGCCTGTGGCTTGGCTGCCCTTCGTGCTGCTGATCGCTGTCTTTGTACTCAGCTTCATCGGCCTGGCCTACAGCATCTTCCCCTATGTCGTCATCCACCGCTTGACGATCTGGCAGGCCGCCAGCAGCCCGGAAGCCCTGAAGGTGATCCTGGTGGGCGTTTGCATCTCGGTGCCCGCGATCGCCGGCTACACGGTGTTCTCGTACCGGGTGTTCCGCGGCAAGACGCGCGAACTCCACTACGCTTAGCCGGGCCGCAAGAATGCTGCATCGCGACACCGCGCAAGATCCTGTCTTCGGGTTCTACCCGGGTGCTGCCCGGGGAGGTTCCGGGAGTACACTTGATCATCCTGATTTGCATGACTTGCATGACTTGTATCAGGGCGGACAAGGGTTGTACCTCCCCCCCCAGTACCGGGACGAACCATCCTGCGAGTTCGAGGACCGCGGAGAAAGGGCACGCGACATGAATCTGGGCCGTATGCGCATGATGATCGGGTGCGGTATGGCATTGATTGCGATCGCTCTGTCCGCCTGGCTCTCCTATGCCATGGCGTTGCGCGTCGGTCTCGATCAATTGCGCGTTGCGGCACAGCATCGGCTTGACGTCGTCGCCGCACGGCTGGACGGTGAACTGTCGCGGTTCGACTACCTGCCCTCGCTGCTGGAATCCACCACCGAAGTCTTCGACCTGCTCGCCCGGCCCGAAGACGCGGCGCTGAAACATCAGGTCAGCCGCTACCTGCACGGCATCACCGCGACCGCCGGCGCCGACAACCTGTACGTGACGCAACGCTCCGGCATGACGCTGGCCGCCGCGGACTGGGACCAGCCGGGAACGCCAGTGGGCGCCGACCTTTCGTTCCGCCCCTACATGCGGGATGCGCTCGCGCACGGCCAGGGCCGCTTCTATGGCGTCGGGTTTACTTCCGGCCGGCCCGGCTACTATCTCGCGTACGCGCTGCAGCAAGGCGGCACGCAGCGCGGCGTCGCCACGGTCAAGGTCAACCTCGACGCCGTGGAGCGGAACTGGATACAGATTCCCGGCAAGGTTCTTGTCGTCGACGCACGCGATGTGGTGATCCTGGCCTCGCTGCCGCAATGGCGGCTGCGGCCCCTGGCGCCCATGACGGCGGCAATGCTGGCCGAGGCCGCGCAGGCGCGAACCTATGGCAAATCCGACCTGATGCCGCTGGAATGGCAGGTACGCGCCAGGCTGGACGAACACACCCGCCGCGTGCATCTGGATGCCGTGGACTACCTGGCGTCCGAGCGCACGGTGAACCACGGCCTCTGGCGCATCGTGCTGCTGGACGACGAACTGCCCGCGCGCACACTCGCCCGCAATGCCGCCATCGGCGCCCTGCTGGCCTGCATGGTCCTGCTGCTGCTGATCCTCGTCGTTGCCCAGCGCCGGCGCGCCGCCCAACAGCAAAAGGCCGCGCAGCGCGCGCTGCGGGAAGCCCACGATAGCCTAGAGGCCAAGGTGCTCGAACGCACGGCCGAACTGCGCGCGCTGCAAAGCGACCTCGTCCATGCCGGCAAGCTGGCCGCGCTCGGGCAGATGTCCGCCGGGGTCGTGCACGAGCTGAACCAGCCCCTGGCGGCAATGCGCACGCTGTCGGACAACGCTGCCGTGCTGCTGGAAAAAGGCAGGCTCAAGGATGCCGCGGGCAACCTCCAGCGCATTGCCAACCTCATCAACCGTCTTGGCCGCCTGACGCAACAGCTGAAAGTGTTTGCGCACAAGTCCCAGGAACCCTTGCGGCCGGTCGTAGTACGGCAGGTGATACAGGACGCGCTCTTTGTCGTGACCAGCCGGATGCGGGAACTGGATATCACCGTCAACGTAGCGATTGCCCCGGATGACATCAGCGTGCTGGCCGACGACGTACGCGTGGAGCAGGTCCTGATTAACCTGCTGGGCAATGCCGCGGATGCGTTGTCGGACGCTGCGGCCAGGCGGATCGACATCCACGCGGCCGCGCACGAGGGGCAATGCCAGCTCACCATCCGCGACTCGGGCGCCGGCATCCATCCCGATGTGCTGCCGCGCCTGTTCGAACCATTCGTGACAACCAAGCCGGCGGGCAAGGGCCTGGGACTCGGCCTGATGATCTCGGCGCACATCGTGCGCGAGTTCGGCGGCCGCTTGTATGCCCGCAACCTGGCGCAGGGAGGTGCCGAATTCGTCGTCGAATTGCCGCTGGCGCCGCCCACCAAAGGGGAACATCAATGACCGACACCCATCCCATCCGCGTGATCTTCGTCGAGGACGAAGAGGATGTGCTGATAGGCAGCTCGCAGGCACTTGAGCTGGCAGGGTTCGAGGTCGACGGCTTCGCCTCGGTCGAGCAGGCGCGCAGCAGCATCAGCCTCGGCGCGCCCGCCGTGGTGGTATGCGATGTCAAGCTGCCGGGGATCAGCGGCGTGGCCTGGCTAAGCGAGCTGCTGGGCCTCGACAGCGACCTGCCCGTGATCCTGATGACCGGCCATGGCGATATCTCCATGGCCGTGCAAGCCATGCGCGTGGGCGCCTATGACTTTATCGAGAAACCGTGCTCGTCCGATCATCTTGTGTCTGTGGTCAGGCGCGCGGCCGACCGCCGCAAGCTCAGCCTGGAGGTCCGCGGCCTGCGCGAGCAACTGGAGGGCTGGCGCGGGATCCAGGCCTGCCTGATCGGCCGTTCCGCCCAGATGGAGCGCGTGCGCCGCGCGGTACGCGCCCTCGCCAATGCGCCCGCCGATGTGGTGATCTACGGAGAGACGGGGACCGGCAAGGATCTCGTCGCGCGCTGCCTACATGACCACAGCGCGCGCCGGAGCGCCAACTTCGTGCCATTGAATTGCGGCGGCTTGCCGGAGGCGCTGGCCGAAAGCGAACTGTTCGGGCACGAGGTCGGCTCGTTCACCGGCGCCACGCGCCGCCGCTGCGGCAAGTTCGAGCATGCACAAGGCGGGACGCTGTTCCTCGACGAAATCGAGAGCATGCCGTTGTCGGTGCAGGTCAAGTTCCTGCGGGCGCTGCAGGAGCGATCCATCGAGCGCGTGGGCTCCAACGAATCCATCGCGGTGGATTGCCGCGTGATCGCCGCCAGCAAGGAGGACCTGAAACTGCTCAGCGAGCAAAAGAAGTTCCGTGCCGACCTGTACTATCGCATTGGCGTCGCCTTCATCGACCTGCCGCCCCTGCGCGAGCGCCGCGAAGACATCCCGCTGCTGTTCGAGCACCTCATCCTGCAGGCGGCAACGCGCTTCGGCCGTCCGGCGCCTGTGCTCGAGAACGCCCAGTTCGACGTGCTGCTATCCCATTCCTGGCCGGGCAATGTGCGGGAGCTGCGCAATGTCGCCGACCGCTTCGTGCTCGGCCTCTTGTCCGACGATTTCGATCTGCATCACAGCCACAGCGAACCCGGCAACAGCCTGCCCGAGCAACTCGAGCAGTTCGAACGGGTCGTTGTCATGGAGGAACTCAAGCGCCACAACTGCGATGTCGCCGCCACCGCGAAGGCACTGTCCATACCGAAGCAGACGCTGTACTCCAAGCTGCGCCGGCTCCAGATCGCTTACGACAAGGTGCAGGCGGAGGAGTAGCGGCCGAACTCCGCCAGCCCATATCCGTTTCCCGCCGCCGGCCGGCTGACGCCGGCAATCCGGCCCGTTTCTCACACTAGATCTTCACAAGGCATTTCTCATGCTGTACCAGTTCCACGAACTCAAGAGCGCCATGCTGCTGCCGCTTACCGCCCTGGCGCAAGCGACGTCGCGGACCCTCACCAACCCCCTCAGTCCGCTCTCGCTCGTGCCTTGCGCCACGCGGCTGGCGGCTGGCTATGAACTGCTCTACCGGCTGGGCAAGGATTACAAGAAGCCCTCGTTCGATATCAAGTCGGTGCAATGCCACGATCGGGACGTCCCGATCGTGGAGCAGACCATTGTCCAGAAGCCGTTCTGCAAATTGCTACGCTTCAAGCGCTATGCGGATGATCCTGCGACCATCCGGCTGCTGAAGGACGAGCCCGTGGTGCTGGTGTGCGCCCCGCTATCCGGCCACCATGCGACGCTGTTGCGCGATACGGTGCGGACCTTGCTGCGCAACCACAAGGTCTATGTGACCGACTGGGTCGATGCCCGCATGGTGCCCGTCGAGGAAGGCGCCTTCCACCTGACCGACTATGTCCGCTACATACAGGACTTTATCCGTCACATCGGCGCGGAGAAGCTGCACGTGATCTCGGTATGCCAGCCAGCGGTGCCCGTGCTGGCGGCCATTTCCCTGCTGGCTTCGGCGGGCGAGACGACGCCCAGGACCATGACGATGATGGGCGGCCCGATCGACGCGCGCCGCAGCCCGACCGCGGTGAACACGCTGGCCACCGACAAGTCCTTCGGGTGGTTCGAGAACAATGTGATCCATACCGTGCCGGCCAACTATCCGGGCCACGGGCGCAAGGTCTACCCGGGGTTCCTGCAGCATGCCGGCTTTGTAGCGACAAATCCCGACCGTCACCTCTCCTCGCACTACGACTACTACCGCAACCTCGTCGAGGGCGATCTCGACGACGCCCAGGCGCATGTGAGTTTCTATGACGAGTACAACGCCGTCCTCGACATGGCGGCCGAGTACTACCTGGACACCATCCGTGACGTGTTCCAGGAATTCCGGCTTGCCGAAGGCACCTGGGAAATCGATGGCAAGCCGGTGCGCCCCGCTGACATCAAGGGCGCGGCGCTACTGACCATCGAGGGGGAACTGGACGATATTACAGGTGCGGGCCAGACAGCCGCCGCACATGCCCTGTGCGCCGGCATTCCGGCCACGCGCAAACAGCACATCACCGCGGCGGGTTGCGGTCACTACGGCATTTTTTCGGGACGGCGGTGGCGCGAGGAGATCTATCCGCAGTTGCGCGATTTCATCGCCAGGCACCGCTGAGCCGCGGGACCCCGCTCCCCGGCTACCGGGGAACGGGCTTCCGGCTGGCGGCGGCCAGGCCGGAAGCGCTGAGAATCAGCTCGCTGGACGCCGCCCGTGGCTCGCGCCTCCAGCGCAGCAGGCCGGAACGAACCAGCCGGAGGATCTGCCACTGCGGAATATGCAGCAGTCCCCCCGGCCTCCCCGGCTCATCGAGGAAGGCCCCCTGGATCGGGACGCCCCAGGGATTGCACGAAATGCGCAGGCGGGCTCCCGTCGCCATTCTTGAGAGAAGCTCTGTCTTGTTCATCATTCGTCCGAATGGCGCGAGGGACTGACCGTCCCGCCATGCCGCATCGCTTATTCCGCCCGATCCGGCGTCGCGCGAATGAGTTCATCGAGCTGCGCGCTCATCGGCAAGCCCAGGCGCTCGCCGGTGGGCAGCTTGTCCATGAACCATTGCTTGTACATTCGTTCCAGCTCCCCGGACGCGGCAAGATCCCGGACAGCCTTGTCGACCACGGCGGCAAACTGCGGATCGCCCTTGCGGAACATGATCGCGTAAGGGTCGTACGAAAGGAAATCGCGCGTCACCACAAACTTCCCCGCCGCCGGACCGCCGCTGAGAAAGCCGTACAGCAACACATCGTCCCCCGCATAAGCATCCGCACCATGGTGCAGCAATACCTGGAAAGCGTCGGCGTGATCCCGCGCCTTGATGATATTCAACTGCAGGCCGAAACGGGCGGAGAGCCGTTCGAGCGCGTCCACATTGGTAGTACCGCCGGTGGCGACGACAGACTTTCCCTTGAGGTCCCGGAAGGTCTTGACCTGCGAGCCGCGCGGCACCATAAGCTTGGTCCCGGCGACAAAGATCACCGGGGAAAATGCCGTGCGCTTCAGGCGCTCGCCGTTCCTGGTGGTCGAGCCGCACTCCAGGTCGGCCTTGCCGGAGATGACAGCGTCGAAGCGGCTTTCCGACGTGACCGCCACCCATTGAATGCCCACGTCGCGTCCCACCTCGGCAGCCGCCGCCTGCACGATCGCCCGGCAGATGTCGATGGAATAGCCAACAGGTTTGCCCAGCTTGTCGAGATATGAGAACGGCAGGGACGATTCGCGATAGGCAATCGTCAGGGTACCGCCCTCCTTCGCCTTCTTGAGCGCACCGGAAAGCTCCCCGGCCTGCTGCGCGAAAGCGGCTCCGGTGAAGAGCACCGCGCACAGCGCGGTGACAGCCCACACCGCAGCTTGCCGGAATCGGCCTTGCCCGCGTGCTTTGTTGGAATGCATGGATTCTCCTACGCTGATCGTTGGCGCGAGGCTGCCGATATGGCCTATGGCCTATGGCATATGGCAGCCCCGGTTTGCTCCCGGATACCGGCACCGGCTATGCCTGCGCCGCCCCCGGCTTGCCGAGCGGAGCCCGCGCATCCGGGACATTTCCGCCGCCCTGGGCTTCCAGCTCCGACTCGCTCGCCAGCTGGCCTTCCCATTTCGCAACCACCGCCGCGGCGATCGAATTGCCCACTGCATTGGTCGCCGAACGCCCCATGTCCAGGAACTGGTCGACGCCCATGATCAACAGCAGGCCGGCTTCCGGAATACCGAACTGGTTCAGCGTGGCCGCAATCACCACCAGCGATGCGCGCGGCACACCCGCCATGCCCTTGGAGGTCAGCATCAGCAACAGCAGCATGGTGATCTGCGTACTGATCGGCAAATGAATGTCGTACGCCTGGGCGATGAACAGCACGGCGAACGTGCAGTACATCATGGTGCCGTCCAGATTGAACGAATAGCCCATTGGCAGCACGAAGCTGGAGATCTTCCGGCTGACCCCGAAGCGGTCCAGCGCATCGAGCATCTTCGGGTAAGCGGCCTCGGAACTCGCGGTGGAGAACGACAGCAGGAAGGGTTCGCGGATCAGGCGGATCAGCGCGAACACCCGCTTGCCGAGGAAGAAGACCCCAGCCAGGATCAGCAAGCCCCAGAGCACCAGAAGACCCAGGTAGAARCTGCCCATGAACTTGGCGAAGGTGATCAGGATGCCCAAGCCCTGCGTGGTCACGGTCGAGGCAATCGCCGCGAACACCGCCAGCGGCGCCATCCACATCACCGCGCCCGTGATCTTGAGCATCGTTTGCGCAAGATCGTCGATCACGCCGGCCAGCCGCTTGCCGGTCTCCCCGAGCGCGGCCAGCGCGGTGCCGAAGAAGATCGAGAACACCACGATCTGCAGGATCTCATTGGTGGCCATGGCCTCCGCCACGGACTTCGGTACCAGGTGCGTGATGAAGTCTTTCAGCGTGAACGCGTTGGTCTTCAGATTGGTCGCCGCGCCCACGTCCGGCAGCGGCAAGCCGATATTGTGTCCGGGCTGCAGGGCCGTGGCGAGTACCAGCCCAAGCGAAAGCGAAAGGAACGAAGCCACGATAAACCAGCCAAGCGCCTTCACGCCAACGCGGCCCACCGTGCTCGCGTCGCCCATATGCGCGATGCCGACCACTAGCGTCGAGAACACCAGCGGCGCGATGATCATCTTGATCAGCCGCAGGAAGATATCGGTAAAGACGGAGATATAGCCAGCGATCTCCTTGGCGGTGCCGGGGTCGGGGAATGCCTGGTGACAGCTGTAGCCGACAAGGACGCCGAGTATCATCGCAATGACGATATACGTGGTGATTGGACGCTTCTTCTTCATGATTGCTCCTTGGATATTCTTCAGCCCGTGATCCGCAGTGGATACCCACCGCGTGTCTTGCAGGCAATACGGGGCCCCCGCGGTCCGGTCCGGATCGCGTCCTGCTTGTGTCCCAGGTAATGGATGGCCGGTGCGTGGCCGGGGCGCACCCTGGCTGCACATCCTTGCCGCTACTTGATCGTTCCTATGCATCCATGGCTACGCGCCCGCCAGGCTCATTGAAAGCTGCCGACGTCGTCGAGCGTCCACCGGCGTGCCGGCACCACCGCATGGGGCAGCGCCGTGGCTTCCAGGTCGAACTCGATCATGCGGGCACCCGGCAGGAAATGCTGGCATGATTGCCGCCACAAGGAATCGGGCCAGACCATTTCGACGGAACCGTCATAGGGGTGATAGACCGCGGTGTACAAAGTGCCGTGCCCGCGCCCGTAGGACGTCTGAAGCAGGGGCGGCCGCAGCAAGGCGCGCAGGACATCCTTGGAGTCCTCGGCCTGCCGCACCGCCACCGCCAGTGCTTCCTCCCTGATCTCGGCCCGCGTCGCGGTGGCGTGCGCCGCCCACTCGACGCCCTGCTGCAGGTTGCTCACCGCCTGCTTGCGTACCACTTCGACCGGCTTGTCCGGGGTCACGAAGACCGTGGCCCAGTGCTCCCGGCGATCGAGCAGGCTCACCGTATAGCTCATGTGCACGGGAATGCGCGAGAGCATCTCCACGGCATCCTCGACGCTCTCGGCGAACTCCAGCACATAGCGCAGCACCAGCGGAATGCCGAAGCCGTGGCCGACCGCCTGGCGGCCCCCGAAGGACAGCGAAGCGGCAAGGCCGCTTTCGTTGATGCCGTCAAGCGCGCCCCACAAGCAGTCGTTGACCGCCACGACCCGACGGCCATGCCATCTCGATGCGAGCCACACGCCTTCGAGCAGGGCTGGCGCGAAATCGTAGTTGCGCAGTAGCGCCGGCGTGGCGCCTGCGGTCTGGCGGCCCGGCACGGGCAACCAGACCGCCTGTGCGCAACCCGCGATGTAGGGGGGCGGCCCCCACATCGACAGGAAACGCGCCTCGACGTCGCCGCCGCCGGCAAGCTCAACCAGCCGCTCCCAGGTGGGAACGAGTTCCGGCATATGGTTGCGCAAGGCTTTGCGACACATCAGGAAGCCCGGGCGGGCGCGGTCCCCGTCGCGCAGATACCATTGCCGGTATCCGGGCCAGAACTGCCGGAAGACGTTCTGCCATTGCGCGCCGGGCAAATCCTCGCTGATCGCTTCGAAAGTACAACGCATGAATGTCTCACCCCCGGGGGATTGGACCTACAAGATCTTGAACGCACCAGGCTGCGGCGCCATCTCGGCTTGCGACGACACCAGGGGCTTGGCGGCGTAGTACTGCTTGATGCCCCGGATCCAGTGATGCGCGCGCTCGTTGAGCTTGAAGTCATCGTCCATCGAGCGGCCGCGCGTAATCAGGATGCCAAGGTCCGCGCCCTCATAGCGGTAGTCGCCCGGACCGGTGATGCGCAGGAAGAACGCCTCGCGCTCGCTCTCGATCTCGCGCCGGTTGAAGTCGAAGCGGTGATAGGACACCGAGCTGTCGGCAGCCATGCGGTAGATGCCGGACGGCGGCGCGTGCGTCACCACGTCGACATTGTCATCGGTGTACTTGATGACGAGCTGGGACCATCCGTCGATAAACGATTTCTCGGCCCAGCGCTCGTTGAGCTCGCGCACATTGAGATCGAAGGGCACCCCCGAGAACTCGAGCAGATGGAACAGGAACAGGGGCGTATCCGCATACGCGAAAGCCGCATGGTTGGTCATCGGGCTGGCGCCGCAGATGCGGGGATTCAGCTCGCCGAGATACACCTCGCCACTATCGACGTCGATCAGGAAATCAAGATCGAAATAGCCGCGATACCCCTCCTCCAGCAACTGGTTGCCGAAACGGAAGGCCATGTCGCGCGCCTTCGCCCTTACCTCTTCGGAGAAGGCGCCAGGGAAGATCTCATTGCCGCACCAGCCGCCCTTGTAAGGGGTCAGCTCCCGCGCGCCCACCACCTCCGTCAGGAGCGGGCCGACCAGCGTGCCGGACTGCGTTGCGCACGCTTCCAGCGTCGCGCCCCGGCAGTTGATGCGCTTCATGATCTTGACTTCGGGGTCATTGACGATCTCATCCTTGTGCTTGTTGAAATCGTCCTCGTTCGCGATAAAAAAGGTGGTATGCCCGGAATCGCCGAATGCGCTTTGCACCACAAGATCGCGCCCCAGCCCGTGACGTTCCGCGATCTGCATCAGATGTGCATAGCTCTGGACCTTCTCCAGCGCATTAGGTACCGACGCCACCCCGGCCTTGTTGCCGATGCGTACGGTTTCCATCTTGTTGTCGCAGCGGCTGCGCAGCGCCGCCGGGGGAAACCAGACGTCGAGACCCAGCTCGTCGGCGAGCTCCTCCGTCTTCTCGTCGAACATCAGGAAGGTGGCGGCGGGCTTGCCGCCGCGCTGCTCGATCAACTCCACCACATCCTTGTGCTGGAGCAGATAGTTGTTGATATCCTCGATCGAGGTGAACTCTTCATGCGGCAGCGCTGGCGGGACGAAGACGTTCGGATGGCGGCCGTCGAAGCAGTCGATGTAGTTGATGTACTTGAAGCGGTTGACCCACTGGTCGATGCCCAGGAGGTTGAAGTTCGTGGCACTGATAAAGTAGATTGGCCTCTCGTTCCGGTGGAACATCAGGCGCAGATCTGACACATTACGGACTTTTTCCATTGCGGTTTTCTCCTGGCGAATGCCGCACCGGCTGGACGCGGGAATCCCGCGGCCCCTGGGATTCCAGGTCCGGCACTTTTCTTCTTTCGATTTCGGCTCTGTCGCGGGAAGCCGGGCGTCGATGCCGGCCTCCCGCGCCTCTACTTTTTTGGTGCCGGACGGTCTCCCGGCGCCGCCGAGGCAACCTCATCCACCGTCGCCGTGGACACCTCGACGACCGTCGAAACCGACGCCTTCGCGGCGGCGGCAACCGCTGCGGCGGCTTCACCCGCGGCCTGTAGCGCCAGCTGTTGAAGCGCGCCATCGTTGAACACGCGGAACCCGAGTTCCGGGCGGTAGCCGTGGATTTCGCGCACATCCAACGCTTGCATGAACTCCAGGATTTCCGAGCTGATCACCTGCCCCGGCACCAGGATCGGGAATCCCGGCGGGTACGGGATGACAAACAAGGCCGATACCACTTCGCGCCCCTTGCCGATTGCCCTGGCCACCTCGGCCATGTTGAGGTACTCGCAGTTCTCCTCGTCGTAGGACATGAAGAACGCCTTGCGGATATCGCCGTCCGGCGTCTCGATCTGGCCGCTGTTGCAGACGCTGCGAAACGCGAAGTGGAAATGCGAGAAGTCCGGCAACGGCGGCAGCTCCTTCGTCAGCGAGGACACGCGTTTTTCGTGCAGGCGGCGCTCGATCATGCTCATATCCCCCGTGCGCTCGTCCAGCTCCCGGGCAATCTTGATCAAGACCTCGATCAGGTAGGCGACGGACGATCGCGTGGTGCCGATATTGGTCATGAACAGGACCGTATTCCTGGAGGTCTTGTTGATCTGGATGCCGTACTTGTCCATCAAGTACTTGTTCTTGAAGGTGTCGCCGTCGATACCGGATGTGCCGATAGACAGCGTCAGGCGCGTGGGATCCAGCGCGAACTCGTCGACCCGCCAGGCGGCTTCCATATTCGCCCAGCCGGATTCGGGGCTGTAGTACGCATCGATGCCCGAAGGCCGGTAGGCGGCAGGTACCACGCGCGAGACATTGAGGAACTGGAAGTACTTCTTCAGCAACGGATGCGAATGAATCCATTCCCGCAAGGTCATCGCCAGTTCAACCTGCCGCTGGACCAGTTCATAGCCTTCGAGCTCCACCTGGCGGCGGCCGACATCGAGCGAGGCCAGGATCTGGTAGTTCGGCGAGGTTGAGGTGTGCGTCATGTATGCCTCATGAAACGCTTCCTCGGCCTTGTCCTTGAAATCCTGGTCCCAGACGTGGATCATGGACCCCTGCCGCAATGCGGTCAGCGTCTTGTGGGTGGATTGCGTGGCGTAGACCCGCACGCGCGCACGATCCGGGTCCGGCATCAGGCGCGTCGCGACGACCTTCTCTTCATCGTCCCAGTCCGTCCCGGAGAACGACTCGGTGAACGCTTCGTAGCGGCGGCGGTACTCTTCGCTGTCCAGTTCGCGGCGCAGCCGCGACGCGGAATCCATGCCGGTACGCTGGCGATAGGTCGGGTGAAAGCGCGCAAATGCGAACCAGGCCTCGTCCCACAGGAAGATCAGATCCGGCTTGATTGCCAGGCACTCCTCCAYCACCCGCTTCACATCGTAGACCACGCCATCGAAGGTGCAGTTGGTGAGCAGGACCATCTTCACCTTGTCGAGCGTGCCTGCCTGCTTGAAGCGCAGCAGCGTGCGCTTCATCTGGGACACCGGCACCGCGCCATACATCGAATAGTCGTCCAGCGGATACGAGTCGAGATAAGCGACCTTGGCGCCCGCCAGCACCATGCCGTAGTGGTGCGACTTGTGGCAATTGCGGTCCACCATCACGATGTCGCCGGGCTTGATCAGCGCCTGGACCACGATCTTGTTGGCCGTGGAAGTCCCGTTGGTGGCAAAGAACGTGCGCCGCGCGCCGAAGGCACGGGCCGCATACTCCTGCGCGACCTTGATGGGGCCGATGGGATCGAGCAGCGAATCCAGCCCGCCGGAGGTGGCCGAGGTCTCGGCCATGAACAGGTTCAGGCCATAGAACTGCGCCATGTCCTGGATCCAGTTGGAGTTCATGATCGACTTGCCGCGGGCGATGGGCAAGGCGTGGAACACGCCCGTCGGCTGCTTCGAGTATTCCTTCAGTGCGGTGAAGAACGGCGTCTTGTAGCGCTCCGAGACGCCCTTCATGATCGACATGTACAGCTCGGTATGGTCTTCTTCCCGGAAAAAGATCCGATGAAAGACTTCACCCAGGCGCGACGCGATCTCTTCCGCCTTGACGTCCGTGACCAGGTACAGGTCCAGCTCCGGCCGCAGTTCCGCGATCTTCTGACCCAGCAGAGGACCACGCTCGGACTCGGGTTGCTCTTCGATGCCCTCGTCGAGGCCTTCCAGGAACGTGCGCAGCAGGTCCAGCTCGTACTCCGACTTGAACGGAAAGCCATGCCGGATCACGCAAGCCTGCAGATTGAAGTTGAACAGCGTGGCAATCAGCGCATCTTCAAAACTGGGCACGACAACGATATCCCAGACAAAGGGATCATCCACGCGCTGCTTGCGTTGCACGCGCCGGCGCAGGGCTTCTTCGTCTTCCCGCGTCATATTGTCGACAATCAGCACTTCAAAGTACGGCCGCGCGATCTGCGCCTGCAGTTCCTCCTCGGTCTCGATCTCGGAGGGCTCTTCCGATTCCGCATCCAGGGACAGCTTCTGATGCCGATAGGTATCGCTCGCCAGCATGCGATTGATGCGATGCACCGCGATATTCAGCCGGATCAGGTCACCGGATTCGAACCAGAGGATCAGTTGCTCGAACAGCCGGTACCCGGGAAACGCCCAGAACCTTTCGATCGGCTCAAGCGTGGTCAGCGTCTCTTTCACCCGGGCGTGGCGCTCGATGAATTCCTTGCACTCCTTCCCAAGATTGACCAGCCGTCCAAGATCGTCGGTCAGGTTCATCCAACCATCCGCGCGCATCTCCCAGACGCTACGGTATCGGTTCAGGGAAGTACTCTGCCCGGTCTTTACTTTGCGTGCCGTGCTGCGTGCCATGGTGTTCCTCTGCTATCGAAATAGGCTCAACAAAACGTTCGGATTTCCGAACGAATTCATTGAATGACGGTACTTTTTTGTTTGTATCTGGATTAATCCTTATCAATCAGGAATTATATCCATCCGATTTGATGAAAACACTCCCGCCATGATCCAGCGGTCTCCGCGGATTCACCTGAATCTTATAATCATAATAATGTTAATCCGGCGGACTTCCCGCAAGCGAATCTATTCTCCGACGGGACCGGTTATTTCCGGCTCCGCGTTTTCCATGGCCCCCGGCTTGACGAGTTTTCCAAGGGTGTGAAGATACGCATCGGCGCCGCTCCCGCGCTGATAAACCGGAAATTCGACCTCGCGATCCCGGAAGCTCTTCAGCGCCTGGCCAAGGCCGCGCAAGCCGCGCTCGCGCTCGCGGCGGATTTTCTCGAAATCGATCTCCACGGGAATGATCTCCGCCGTGCCCGGCCCCGCCTCATGCAGCACATAGCCGGAAGGATCGACCACGATCGAACGCCCCACCCCGCCGTCCCCGACCCCGTTGATATCGAAGAAGTAGACCTGGTTCGTCGCCGCCGACGCGCGCGCAATCGACAGTTCGACGTCGCGATCGATGGTGTCCGTCATGGTCGGATGCAAGATCACCTCGGCACCCATCGCGGCCAGTGTCCGGGTGGTTTCGGGAAACCACATGTCATAGCAGATCGATATCCCAAAGCGGCCCGCGCCCGGCACATCGAACACGACAAACTCATTGCCGGCGGCGATACCCTGCTCGTAAGGCCGGAACGGGAACAGCTTGCGAAACCGCGCGACCACATTGCCCGCAGGATCGATGACCGGCGCCGTGTTGTAGACACGGCCGTCCAGACGTTCGAACAGCGATCCGGGGATCAGCCACAGGCCGTACTTGGCCGCCAGTCCGCAAAGCCGCGCTTCTGCCACACCGGGCATCTCCTCGGCCTTCGACGGGCTCGGACCATACGCCGCCAACTCGGAGAACATCACCATATCGACCCACGGAAAGCGGTGCCTGACATGCGCCAGGTATCGGTTCATCTGGCTGATATTCTCTTCAAATGCCGAAACCGGCATCTGGATTCCTGCTACTGCAAAACGCTTCATTTATTGCCTCTGCAAACACCCCAAAAATGGGCACGGTAAATGCGCCATTCTGGTGAGGCCACGCAACGCGACAACGAGTCATCGACCTACCTGACGGTAAATATTTTCTCTGGATGCGGGTTGCGGCGGCACTCGGTTATTCAATTGAAATTCTTCTGTGGTAATGCCGCGACATGATGGGATCTACTCTACAAGCGCGCTGGCCCCACTGTATAGTGCCGGTACAAATTTTCAGATGGAGCCAAGGAATTGAAAGAGACGCCGTTAATTGACTGGCTTCTCGCGCGCAGTCACTGGAGCCACCCCGAACGATCAGGGGCTCCATTGAACAGGCAGTTGTTTGACGACATCCGCGAAGCGATTCTCGCCGGCCAGTTATCCCCGGGTACGCGCCTGCCCCCTACGCGCGAACTGGCCAGGGAACTGCGCATTGCCCGCAACACCGTGTTGTATGCGTATGAGCGCCTCACCGACGAAGGCTATACCCAGACACACGGCGGCAGCGGCACCTATGTTGGCGATACCGCCCCCGACCCAGCCGTGCTCGACCGCGTGCCGGATCTGAGCCAGCAGGACAAGATTGAACAAGCCAGCGACGCAACGCGCTTGTCGGCGCGCGCGCGCGAGTTGCTGGCGGGTGCCGGCGCGTCGGACCTGCAGGTAGGCGCTTTCGTGCCCGGCATTCCGGATGTCAGGCAATTCCCGCGTGGCGTCTGGCAACGCCTGATTACCAAGGTCTGGAAGTCAGCCAGCCAGGAACAACTGGGCTATGGCAGCCGGCATGGCTACCGGCCGCTCAAGCGTGCGCTGGCGGAGTACCTGGCACTGGCGCGCGGGGTCGATTGCGCGCCGGAGCAGATCGTGGTGACGCAAGGCAGCCACCAGGCGATCGATCTCTGCGCCCGATTGCTCGCCGATCCCGGCGATCGCGTATGGATTGAAGACCCTTGCTATTGGGGAGCGCGCAGCGTGTTTCGCGCGGCGAGCCTGCAGATGGATGCCGTACCGGTCGACGAGCATGGCATGCTGCCTCCGATCACCCCCGAGGTCAGCCCCAGGCTCATCTTTGTCACGCCATCTCACCAATACCCGAGCGGCGTGGTGATGAGCCTCGCACGCCGCCGCCTGCTGACCGAGCTGGCGCATCGGCACAATGCCTGGATCATCGAAGACGATTACGACAGCGAGTTTCGTTATCATGGCGCGCCCCTGCCTTCTCTCCAGGGCCTGGACCCGCATCAAAACACCATCTATGTCGGCAGCTTCTCAAAGGTGCTCTACCCCGGGCTGCGGCTCGGCTTCCTCATCGTGCCGACCGCCCTGGTGGATGCCTTCGCGCTGGCGCAATCCGAACTGCATCGGGGCGGACAGTTGTCAGTACAGACCGCGCTTGCCGAGTTCATTGCGGACGGCCACTACGCTGCGCATGTGCGGCGCATGCGCAAGATCTATGGCGAACGGCAAGCGATGCTGACACAGGAACTGCGACGCAAGCTCGGTGACGAGGCCGAGATCGTCGGCACGGATACCGGGCTTCACCTGACCGTGGTACTTCGCCACGCCAATGATCAACTGGTCTCGCGTTGCGCGCTTGCCCACGGCGTCGTGGCGCGCCCCCTCTCTTCTTACTACGCCAGTCCGCTACGCTCGCAAAACGGCCTGGTCCTGGGCTATGGCGGGGTCAGTGACCAGGAGATTCCGGCCGCGGTCGGCAAGCTGGCGACGGCCGTCGAGCTGGTCAACCAGGGCTTTGGCAAGGATTGAGCGGCTTGCACAGCGCGGAAGGATCTCTTCAAGTTGGCGAGTCCGGTGCCTTGTCGCGGCGTTTCTGCAGCGGGATATCGCACATCGCTCACGACGGACCAATCATGCGGTTCTTCTATCGAGTCCACTACGAGCAGAGTTTCAGAAACCCTGGCCGCCGCCGTAATACCGATGTGGCACCGGCGGTGCATTTCAAAACCAACGCTATGAACGGCATATGAACACCAGGACCCAAGCTTCAGCCCCACCCTATTGAGTGATGATTCCTGCGCATGCGCTATGATGCGCATGCTTGGCATATGCACCGTTTTCGCAATGATCTGGAGACTGGGACGGATTGCCCTTTGTGTGCGAACGGTGCCGGCTAGCGAGACGTCAATGTTGTTCTTGTTGTTCTAACAGGCAAGCTTCAAATAAAAATAAGGGGTAATCGTGGCGTATAAATCACACAAAGTTTCGGGTCGTATGAAGGCGGCGGCAATGGCATGCCTGATCGCCTTTGGCGCACAGGCAAATGCCTGCACCAATTTCCTGCTGAAAGCGGCAGACGGCACGCCTGTCTATGCGCGCACCATGGAGTACAGCTTCGAGCTGCAGCCGGATGTAGTCGTGGTGCCCCGCAATTACGAGTATGTCGGCACCGGCCCGGGCAACAAGCCTGGCATCCGCTGGAAGTCGCGTTACGCTGTGGTGGGCGTCATGTCGGGCGGACAGCCGGTGCTTGCCGACGGGATGAACGAGAAGGGCCTTGCGGGTGGCAACCTCTACTTCCCCGGTTTCGCCGGCTATACCGATCCGGCGAAGGCCGATCCGGCCAAATCCATCGCGTCCTGGGAGTTCCTGACCTGGGTGCTGACAAACTTTGCGACTGTCGCCGAAGTCAAGGCGGCACTCAACAATGTGTCAATCGTCGACATCAAGGCGCCAGTGCTGGACATGGCATTGCCTTTCCACTTTCCCCTGCATGATGCGACCGGCGCCTCGATCGTGATCGAGCCTATCGGCGGCCAGTTCAAAGTTTACGACAACCCGCTCGGCGTCCTCACCAACTCGCCGACCTTTGACTGGCACCTCAACAATGTCAGGAATTACGTAAAGATTTCGCCTGTCGATGCCGATCCGATGAAGATTGCCGGGCAAACCTTCGAGCCTTTTGGCCAGGGATCCGGTCTTCTTGGCATTCCAGGCGATCCCACGCCGCCGTCCCGCTTCATCCGGGCCCTCGGCTATGTCGCGTYGGCCAAACAACTTCCCGACGGCCCGCAAACGATCAAGCTCGCAGAGCATATCCTGAATAATTTCGATATTCCGGTGGGCTCCATTTCCACGGCGCCCAAAGGCGGGCAGCTCGAATATACGCAATGGTCGTCGATCGCCGATCTCAGGGCAAAGCGCTACTACATCAAGAGCTATCAGGATCAGACCCTGCGCGTCGTGGACCTGGCGCATTTCGACCTGGACGGGAAGACGCTTTCGATCTCGCCGTTCAAGCCGAATAACGCGCCGCCGGCACTGAATTTCTCAAAGAGCTGATTCACCGGGGTAGCGCCGGGCGCCGTGCAAAATCATTGCCCTTGCACGCGTGCCTGCCGCACCTCCGCCAAAGCCGCCGGCTGGGCTTATCCGCCCGGCCGGCAGGCGCGCCCGCCAGGGCGCGTCTTGCGCCCTCGCCTGCCCGGCCGTCCGGCGCAGCCTCCCCCCTGAACGCCTGGTGCCACTTGCCGGCGAAGAGGACTTCCCGCACAAATGCCTTCATGTCACCGCGCGAATGTCGGAATGCGGATTCGTTTCGTCCGACATGTCCGCCAGGCTCGGTGCATTCGGCAAAACACGCCTTCAGCCTGGCAGGATCAGTGATCTCGCCCGTGCGCGGCCTTGCGTTTTTCCCGGGCCGCGCGGCGGCGGCGGAAACCATGGTAACGGCTCGGCAAAGCGGGGACAGACCCTAGCAGGGGAAGGGAACGCAGCAACCCGGATGCGCCCGGTGCCGCTCATTCGTCGTTACAGGATCGATGGGACAGAATCCGGCGCACCCCGCTCTGCGCCTGCGCAAGCGGAAAGCTTGCACGGATTCACGCCAACCAAGCAGGTTTCGTCGCTTTGGACGAGGCGCACGCACTCGGTGGTCGCAACACTGAACGGGTTTCCCCGATCAGCCCGCCGATGGAAAGCCCGAGCGCCATGAGCCACGCAGACAAAACGAGCCCCAAACCGCTGACGCCCTTCGAAGGCAGCGACTTCCGCACCCTGATCGACGAACGGATGGCCAGTCGCGGCGCTCATCCCTTCCTGATCTGGGAACCCTTTGAAGGCGAAGGCAGGACCTGGACCTATGCGGACTTTGGCGACGGCGTGCGCCGCTTTGCGGCCGGCCTGCAGGCGCGAGGAGTACGGCCGGCGGATCGCGTGCTGGTCCACCTGGACAACTGCCCGGAGGCGGTCATCGCCTGGCTGGGCTGCGCTTACGCGGGTGCCGTGGCCGTGTCGACCAATACCCGGTCGAGCACCGACGAGCTCGCGTACTTCGCCAGTCACAGCGGCGCCGTCGGCGCCATCACCCAACCGCGCTTTGCCGCCATGGTAAAGGCCGCGGCCCCATCCCTGGCCTGGCTGGCCGTCACCGGGACGGATTGCGGCGCCGCCGCCGGGCCGGACCTCGCCGGGTTCGAGCCGTTCGCCGCCATCTCCGCCGATCCCGCGCAACTGATCGAGCGCCCGCACGACCCGATGGCGCCGTTCGGCATCCAGTACACATCCGGCACCACGGCCCGGCCCAAGGCGGTGCTCTGGACCCATGCGAACGCGCTCTGGGGCGCGCGCCTGTCCGCCATGCACGAGGACCTGCGGCCCGAGGATGTGCACCTGGTCCACCTCCCCCTGTTCCACACCAACGCGCAGATCTACTCGGTGGCAGCCGCGCTCTGGGTGGGCGCCACGGTGGTGGTGCAACCCGGGTTCTCCGCATCACGCTTCTGGCCAGTCTCCGTCAAGCATGGTTGCACCTGGACCTCGATGGTGCCGTTCTGCGTCCGGGCGCTGCTGACCCAGCCCAGGCCGGCGCGCCACAGCTACCGCTTCTGGGGCAGCGGCGTCTGCGCGCCGGCCACGGATGCGCACTTCGGGGTCAGGACGATCGGGTGGTGGGGAATGACCGAAACCATCACCCACGGCACGATAGGTTCCGCGCACCTCGCAAACGCCCCGATGTCCATGGGCAGGCCGTCCCAGGCCTATGCGATCCACGTGCTGGATGATGACGGGCAGCCTGTCGCCCCCGGCGAGACAGGCAACCTCCATGTGGGCGGCCACCGTGGCGTTTCCCTGTTCCTGGAGTATGCGGGCGACCCGGCGGCGACGGCGGCGGCCTTCCGCGACGACGGGCTCTTCATCACCGGCGACCGGGTCCGCCTGGGCCACGACGGCTTCCTGTACTTCTCGGACCGCGCCAAGGACATGCTCAAGGTCGGCGGGGAAAACGTGGCAGCCTCGGAAATCGAGCGCGTCATCGCGCTGGTCGAGGGCGTAGCGGAAGTCGCCGTCGTCGGCAAGAAGCATCCCATGCTGGACGAAGTGCCAGTCGCCTTCGTGATCCCGCACGCCGGCACCGGCCAGGCCCTGGCCGAGCGCATCCTGTCCGCATGCAAGGCGCAACTGGCGGGCTTCAAGCATCCGCATGACATCAGGCTGGTTGAGAGCCTGCCCCGGTCCACCCTGGAGAAAGTGGCAAAGAACCAACTGCGCGCCCTGCTCGCGGACTCGCCATGAGCCATGAACCAGCCGCCGCGCCGGCACTGCACACCGCCGGGCGATGACGCTCCGGCGAAACAGAGCGCACGCCGTCCGCCCATGCTCATATACTTTTTCCAACGCCCCCTGCCCCCGCCTTGCACGTGCACCAAAAGGCGCAGGGCGGGCCGCCCCCTAAGCGCCTCCCCCCCAAGAACCTCCGACAACCCGTTGTTTTTTGTATAGCCCCAACGCGATGCGAAGCGAGCCCCCCAAGCGATGCGAAGCGAGCCGTCAAGGTGTACCAGGCCGTATGGGGCGCCTCGGGATCCGGCGAAAAGAGCGGAAAAGAGGGACCCATGTTTGAGTATCGCCTTAAGGCGATGCGAGTTTGGGTCCC
>NZ_JBFTSG010000073.1:0-40293 GCF_056399885.1 Cupriavidus sp. 01L45
CGCGCCGGAGGGGGCCACACCCCCTCGGGATCCGGCGAAAAGCGCGGCCGGGACCCAAACCCGCATCGCCGCCTTAAGGCGATACTCAAACATGGGTCCCTCTTTTCCGCTCTTTTCGCCGGATCCCGAGGCGCCCCATACGGCCTGGTACACCTTGACGGCTCGCTTCGCATCGCGCTGGGGTGTGGCCCTCAGAGCTACAACACACAGGCATCATGCCGCGGGCATTTATGCCTCCGCCACGCTTTTCCAACCACCAAAGAATCAGAACAATATGAAGAAGTCTTTTCTCCGCTTCACCCTGGTCGCGCTGTCCTTTTCCGGCGCGGCAGCCTGCCATGCGGCAACCATGCCGCCGCTGCCCGCCCTGCTCGATTGCAAGGGCCAGGCCAGTGGTGTCGCTGCCTATGTCGATGCGCTGGAAGAAGACGGGCTGCCCGGCTGGAGCAAGAATGAGGCGCTGAGCGGCTTTGGCTCGGCCGTATGGCGTGCGCCCAAGCCTGTCGCCATCGCCGGCCTCGCGGCACGAGACGTGCGCTTTGGCGATTACCAGTTTGGCAACTACGCTGCCTATGGCATCACCGATGCCACCGACCTCAATGCCGTGGCCAGCCAGCTCGGGCTGCGGGGCGTGGCCGGCCGTGGTCTGGCCCGGGAGAGTACGCGCGGCGCGTGGATCGTCGCCCGGGAGTACAAGGGCCGGGTCGAAGTCGGTTGCGAGTATCCCAATCCGCGCCTGGGCGGGCAAAGGGTGCCGCGGCGCGCTGAGGCATGACAAGGGCTGCGCCCTTGCTTTGGCGCCGCCTCACTTCAATCCGCGCTGCCGGCCTTCGCCGGATACTTCAGCGCATTCATCTCCATCTTGGCTTTCACCGCCGCATCCAGATCCACGTTGAGCGCGTTCAGCAACTGCGCCAGGTAGATGGTGATGTCCGCAAGCTCCTGCTCCACATGCGCGCGCTCATCGGTGGACATGATCTCCCGCGCTTCGCCTTCGGTCTTCCACTGGAAGATCTCGACCAGTTCGGCCACTTCCACGCTGAGCGCCATGGCGAGGTTCTTGGGACTGTGGTACTTGCCCCAGCCGCGCGCCTCGCCGAATGCGGCCGCGGCTTGCTGGAGGTTCTTGATGTCGATCAGGGTCATGATGGTTCACTGCGCGGGAAATATGTACTGCGTGTATTGAACCACGAATGCGCAGCGATGCGTGACCGGCAACGGCACGGTGATGCGGCGCTGGCGCCCTACCATGCCATCTACGCATTCCATGCGTGAATCCGCTACGATACGGCTCCCAATCGCACGACAAAAAAACAAAAATGGTCACCTCGGTTAAATGGCCTCGCCTGGAAAGCGACATCCTCTCCTGCATGCCCCCGGCGGCGGAAGAATGCATCGCCTCCGGGGAGATAATCGCCAGGATCAAGCGGCTCCACCCTAACGACCCGCCGGAACGCGACACGATCAACCGGGCGCTGGAGCGCCTGGAGAGCGACGGGCTGGTCGGGAAGACCGGGAATTCGCGCGCGCGGGTATGGTGGCGCACCGGCAGGAAGGCGATCTCGGATATGGCCCGCCGCCCGCCGCTGGAACTCGCCATTGCGCTCCTGACGCTGCAAAAGCACGCGCCCAACCATCTCCCGAGTCATGTGATCAGTGACCTGGAGGATTATTTCACCGGCGCGGACCGGGTCCTGCGCGAAAGCCCCGTGGACCCGACCCTGATGGATGCCCGTGCCTGGGCAACCAAGACCGTGCGAATCGATGCTGGCTACCCACTGATGTCGCCGCCGATCAGCGACGAGATCCTCAACGCCGTGAGGCGCGCGCTCTACGCCAACAAGGTCCTGTCCGTCTGCTATCAGAACTCAAGGCTGGACAGCGACGAGCCCGCCACGTTCCTGGTGGTGCCCCTTGCGCTGGTCGAGCGCGGCCCGGTGCTGTATCTCGTCGCAAGCAGGGAGCGCAGCGACCGCACCTTCAGGCGCTATCAGCTTCGCCTGGATCGCTTTGTCTCCGCGGCATGTACCGACGAGGCGGGCAGGCCAGACCCGGACTTCAATCTGAACGCCTATGTCCTGGACAACCAGTACTTCTCCTTCTTTCCCGAAGCGCCGATCCGCCTCGAACTCAGGATCCGGGAAGATGGAGGAATCAGGAACCTGTTCCGCGAACAATGGCTTGCCGACGACCAGGAGATCATCGAGGAAGAGGGCGGCTTCCGGCTGAGCGCCACCGTCATCCCTTCGATCGAACTGCGGAACCTGCTGATGGAGCGCTCACCAAGGGTGGAAGTCCTGTCGCCCCCCGGGCTGCGCAAGGAGATCGGAGAGAAGCTCAGGCAGGCTTGCGCCGCCTACTCGCAGGAGCCCGGCGCCGACTAAGCGCCGCCGGGCCACCGCCAGGGCCCGGACTCATAGCGCCGGCCCTGCGCTCACAGGCCAGGGATAGGCGATCGTGATATCGGCCGTCAGGTCCACCGGGCCCGAATTGCGCCGATACGCGCGGATGCGCCGCAGCAGATGCGGATTGAAGGAATCCACATGGTCCATGACATGCGTTTGCGCGGCGACCATGAGGCGGGCGGGCACGGCATACGAGCGGTTGACGGCTGTCCACAGCACCGAGACGAGGCGCTTGGACAGCGCCTCGCTGGTCTGCTCCTGCTCCCTTGCCAGGACGCACAACGCATTCATCGCAGCCAGTTCGTGGAACCCGGAGCGGCGTCCCGCACCCGCCGCGAACAGAGGCTCGATCGCGGTTCGCGCAACGATGGTGAGGGCCGCGGCCAGGCTGCGCTCCCCCGCCAGAATCCAGCAGCCGATGCGTTCGGCCGGCAGGTGCTGCACCGACCCCAGCACAATGGCAATCTCGCTGGTTCCGCGCTGGCGCGCCTTGCGCATGGCTTCCACCGGGCCCATGGCGTTCCAGCGCGCGCCTGCCCAGACTCCGCTCAGCCGCGTCGCGTCGACCAGGTGCACCACCAGGTCGGGCCGGGGCTTTTCCCTGTCGTCCAGCGTCCATTCCAGCCTGCCCTCCAGTGAGGGCAGGTCCGGCAACAGCCCGGCAGCCTCGTCCACGGAGAAACCCCAGCGGCACAGCAGCACGCGGCGGGGGTAGTGCTTCAGGTTGGCGATTTGCGTCCGCTCGCTGGACGCGGCATTGGTAGTGACTTGCATGACTTGCCCTCCGATCTGAGGAGTGCAGTTTCAGCCCGCATCTGCGCATCCGATGCGCGGATACGCGACCAACATGATGCCTGTTCCCACCCGCCGACATGAAGGAGAGCAGCATGCGCCAGGACACGCTGAAGGACGCGAATTTCCGTGTCGCGGAAAGCGTCACGTACCTCGTCATGTACCGCTGAGGATTGCGCGATGTGGATACCGTCTCGCGCGGGGTTCGCCCGCGCGTTCGCGATGGCGCCGCCCCGTGGCTACTACTTCAGCCAGAAGATGCACCCGAACCCCGCATTCTACAAGTACACGTGGCAGATATGGACGCCAGACACCGAACTGGAAGGAAAGGCGTTCCTTGCGCATGCGCCGAAGCTCGGCACCGCGCAGCACATGCGGCTGCGTGCGGAGCTGATCGCCGCGGGACGCCATTTCTTCGTCTATAACACGGCGCAACCGCGGCTCGGCGCTGCGCCGTTTGATCGCTCCCACCCGAGGTGGGGCGGGGTGCAGTTCGCGCCGGCGCTTGACAAGGATACGGATCCCGCATGGAACGGCCACAGATGACGGTGCATCCGCCCTGCGCGAGCCAATGGCGCCCGGGCCGCGAGGACAACCGCGGCGGCGTTGGCTAGATCTTTTCCAGCAACGCCCCCGCGGCACGCTCCGACAGCACCAGGATGAGCTTCATCGTGGCGCGGGTGGCGCCGACAAACAGCCGCCTGATCTCCTTCTCCCCCATCGCCTCGAAGTCGATCTCGGCGAACACGATCGCGGGCGCGGACTGGCCCTTGAAGCGAAACACGGATTCGGCGAGCACATCGCCCTGCGAATAGACGGGTTGCCCGCAAGCATCGTAGTTGCCGGTAAACGAGCGCAGGGTGTGGGGACCAAGCTGGTCATAGCCGAGCAGGCGGGAATTCTCGCGGCCGCGATAGCTGAGCAGCGCGACGTCGTTCTTGCGAAAGCCCGCCGAATAACACATGCGGATGCCGTCCTTGACCGCCTGCAAGAGCCCGGCGTGGTCCCCATAGACCAGGAACTCCACTTCGGCCGTGGAGATCGGCGCGGTCGCCTCAATCTCCACGCCGGGCGGCAGCAGGGGCTGGAGCAGCTTCACAACCGGGCGCGGGCTGCGGAAGTTGCTCCTTGCGCGAAGCCGGACCCAACCCGGCAGCTCCGCGGGCGGATGGCCGTAGAGGTTCTGCATGGGATCTTCCAGCCAGAGCACGCGCGCATCCGGGCTGGCGTGCCGCAGGACAAGGTCGCGCCATTCGGGCGCAAAATCCTGTCCTTCGTCCACGATCACCGTGTCAAAGAGGAATGCCGGCGTAACGGGCAGAGGCGCCACGTCCGCGACCAGTTTCGAGAACGCCTCGGATGCGCTGAAATCGGGCGTGCCGCCGCTATGCCTGAGCAACTGGTCGCACAGCATATGAAACGTGCAGACCAGCCCGCCAGCTGGCGCAATGCGCGCGAAATGATCGGCCAGGGGGCGGTTGAAGCAAACATAGAGCGGGCGCCGTCCACGCGCGATGGCGTCCCGATACTCGGCAAGCGCCAGCTGCGTCTTGCCCGAGCCAGCCGTTCCTGTCACGCGCAGGCGGAAGGGCTCGATATCGAGCTGGCGTGCCCAGTGGGACAGCCCGCCGGAAACCCGCGTGACCAGCGCACGCGCCTGGCCGATGAGCGCGCTGACGTCGGTCTCCAGCTGGATGGTGTCGCACAGGAAGCCATGGACCCGCCCGGCCAGGGGACCGTCTTCGCCCGCCGGCAGGATTGCCTGGATCAGCCCGCACAGCTCCCCGCGCCGCCGCGCGTCCACGATGCGCTCCGGCGACAGGCCGGCGGTCAGCGGATTCCGCACGGTATAGTCCGGACAGTAGAGCAGATGCTCGATGAACACACCCTGGCCGTTCAGGCTGCGCACCAGCTTGCCGCGCAGGCCGTCCGCGGTGCGGCCCATCTGGACCGATACCACCTTGATCTTCCCCGCGTAGTTCTTGGCCAGGCCCTCGGCGGTCTCTTCGAGATAGCCGCTCTTCTGCTCGATGATCAGCAGTTGCCCGGCACGGTTCACGACGACAAAGTCGATCTCCCCGTAGATCGCGTGCGCGCGTTCCACGTTGGTCCAGTGCACGGCATGGTAGACCGTATAGTCGTCAGGCAGACCGGCGCTCAGGGTTGCGAGCGTTTCCAGTTCACGCTGGACCGGACCACTTGCCTGCATCGTTTCCCAGCCGTCAGGAATCACGCGTGCCACCAGACTTCTCCTCGCATTGAAATCACGCGAGGATACCTGAATGCGTACTACCGGAATACCAGCGAGGCAGGGGGCAGGGAGGCCGCGGCCGGCCCCCAGGCGGCCTCATAAAGCGCGGGCATGAGCAGCCCCGCCGGCCCCGTCAGGTCGTAGTCCGCTACCGCGCTGAGCGCCGTGCGCTCCGGGTTGACCTGCACCACCGGCCGGCGCCGCTCCGCCACCCTGAGGGGCAGGCTGGCAGCCGGATGGACCAGCGCGGACGTACCCACGCTGATCAGCATGTCGCACTCGTCGCTGGCGGCCGCCGCCGCCTCCCAGACGTCCTTCGGCAGGCTTTCCCCGAACCAGACCACGCCGGGCCGGATACGCGCGCCGCAATGGCCGCACAGGGGCGGTGCCAGCCGCCGGCCATCGTCCGGCTCCTCGGGGATGCCGGGCGGGAGCGCGTGCGGCCGCCGGCAGGCAAAGCAGATGGGATGATGCAGGCGGCCATGGAGATGCAGCACGTTATCGCTGCCCGCTCGCTCATGCAGGTCATCGACATTCTGCGTAACCAGGGTAAGGCGCGGCACTTTCGCGGCCATCCTGGCGATCGCCAGGTGCGCCGGATTGGGCTGCGCCTTCGACACCAGCATCCGCCTCCATTCGTACCAGCCCCACACGAGTTCGGGGTCGCGGCGGAACGCATCGGCATTGGCAAGCTGTGCCGGCTCGAAGCGCTCCCAAAGTCCGCTCATCGGACCGCGAAATGTCGGAACGCCGCTCTCCGCGGAAACGCCTGCCCCGGTCAGGATGACGAGATGCCTGGCGCCGCGCAGGGCGGCCACCAGCTCCGGTGAAATCGTTTGCTCCATGTTCAGTTCCCGAGAATTGTGGCGGGCTGTCTTGCGCCGTGGCAGAACGGACAGCTCTGTCGAATGGCATTGTGAACGGAAACCAGGATAACCGGCTGGTGCGACAGATCGTGTCGCATCGGGGCCGGCTCGCGCATGCGACACATGCTGACGCAGGTGTGCCGAGAATGACCTCGTTCCAGACAGGAGATCACTGTGATTCCGCGCCGCCGCCCAACCCGTTACTCCCGCATTCCGCACGATCTCTCGCCGGCCATCCGGCTCTGGCTGCTGCGCCTGCTTGTTCCCCTGGGCGGCCACCAGGACTTTATCCAGTCCGGCGGCTTCAGCAACGACAGGCTGGCGGAAATGCTGGGGCTGGGGGAATGGATCGATCCGGAGGCCGGGGATTTCGACGCGAAGAAAGTCCGGACCCAATTGCGCAAAGTGCATCAGGACGCGGAGGATGCGTGCCGGGAGACGCCCGCCTCGGCTTACCTCAACACCAATATCGCGCGCCTGGCCGAGCTCGTCGGCCTCTCCGAGACGGATTGCCGGATCCTCGAATTTGTCGTGATGCTCAAGAATGAACGCCTGCTCGACGACACCGCGGACTGCCTCGGCCAGCTCTCGTCGGGCAAGGTGTTCCATGTGGTGGCGGTGCTGCTCGACCTGCCCGAAGCGGCCGTGCGCGAAGCGCTGGCCACGCAGGGCGTGCTCGCGCAGTCCGGCCTGGTCTCGGTCGACCGGAGCTGCCGGTCCACGCTGAACGGCAAGCTGGAGCTGCTATCCGATAGCTTCGCCGACCATATCGTCTCGTCCGATGCCGATCCAGTCGGCCTGCTGCGCGATACCGTGGCGCTGGCCGCGCCCGCGCAACTGGCGCTGGCGGACTACGAGCACGTCAACGCCTCGCTGGCCGTGCTCAGGCCCTACCTGCGGCATGCCTTGTCGTCCGGGCGCAAGGGCGTGAACATCTTCCTGCATGGCGCGCCCGGCACCGGCAAGAGCCAGCTCGCCAAGGTACTGGCCAGGGACCTGGGCCGCGAACTCTTCGAAGTCGCCAGCGAGGACGACGACGGCGACCCGATCGATGGCGAGCGCAGGCTGCGTGCCTTCCGGGCGGCGCAGAGCTTCTTCGGGCAGCGCCAGGCGCTGATCCTGTTCGACGAAGTGGAAGACGTCTTCAACGACGGCGACAGCTTCTTCGGACGCAAGAGCACGGCACAGGCCCGCAAGGCATGGATCAACCGGATTCTGGAGGCGAACCCGGTGCCCACCCTGTGGCTGTCCAACTCCGCCAGCCTCGATGCGGCCTTCCTGCGGCGTTTCGACATGGTCATCGAGTTGCCGGTGCCGGGCAGAATACAGCGCGCCAGGATTATCGAGAGCGCCTGCCTGGGCCTGCTGGACGCCCGCGCCGTGGAGCGGATGGCCGAGTCCGAGGTCCTGGCGCCCGCCATCGTGACCCGCGCCGCCTCGGTCGTGCAGGCGATCCGCGAAGAGCTGGGCGCGCCCGGCGCGGCGTCCGCGATGGCGCTGCTGATCGACAACACGCTGCAAGCACAGGGGCACGAGCTAATCGGCAAGGCAAACCCCGGCCGGCTGCCCGAGACCTACGATCCCGCGTGCCTCCATGCGGACGCCGACCTGGGCGAACTCGCAGCGGGAGTGGTCCGGACCGGAACGGCGCGGCTCTGCCTCTATGGGCCGCCGGGCACCGGCAAGACCGCCTATGGCCGCTGGCTGGCGGAACAGATGGGCGTGCCCCTGCATGTGAAGCGCGCCTCGGACCTGATGTCCAAATGGGTGGGCGACAACGAAAGGAATATCGCCCGCGCCTTCCGGCAGGCCGGGCAGGACGGCGCGGTACTCCTGATCGACGAGGTGGACAGCTTCCTGCAAGACCGCCGCAGCGCGCAGCGCGGCTGGGAGGTGAGCCTCGTGAACGAAATGCTGACCCAGATGGAATCCTTCGACGGCGTGTTCATCGCCTCGACCAACCTGGTCGAAGGGCTGGACCAGGCGGCGCTGCGCCGCTTCGACCTGAAAGTGCGCTTTGACTACCTGAAGCCCGCCCAGGCATCGGCGCTGCTCTCCCGTCACTGCCAGGCGCTTGCGCTCGCGGCGCCTTCCGTGGCGCTGCAAGCGCGGCTCGGCCGGCTGCGCGAGCTCACGCCCGGAGACTTTGCGGCAGTTTCGCGCCAGCACCGCTTCCGGCCCATTGGCTCGCCCGCGGATTTCGTCGCCGCGCTCGAGGTGGAGTGCGCGATGAAGGAAGGGGCAAAGGGCCCCTTCGGCTTCCTTTGAAGACAATCCGCGTGAAATAATCCCGTGGCCTCGCATACGAAAGCAACGAAACAATCGAACAAGAACGGCAACGAGAACGAGAAGAAAAATGCGCTCACTGTCCAAGTCCAAACTGATGGCTTTCCGGCAATGTCCCAAACGGCTCTGGCTGGAGATTCACCGCCCGGAACGCCGCGAGGATTCGTCCGCCACCGAGGCCAGTTTCGCGATCGGCCACCAGGTGGGAGACATTGCCCGCCGCCTCTATGACCCGGACGGCCAGGGCGTGCTGATCGACGCGCAGAGCGAAGGCTTCGCCGCCGCCTTCGCCCGCAGCCAGGCCTCGCTGGACGCCGCGCAACCGATCTTCGAAGCCGGCTTCTCCGCGGCCGGCGCACTGGCGTTTGCCGATGTGATGCTGCCCGGCGTGACCGCAAGAAAGCGGACTTGGCGGATGATCGAAGTCAAATCATCGACCAGCGTGAAGGACTACCACCAGGACGACACCGCCGTGCAGGCCTTTGTCGCCAGGAGCGCCGGCGTGGCGCTAAGCGCCATCGCGCTGGCGCATATCGACAGCCAGTGGGTCTATCCGGGTGCAGGCGACTACCAGGGGCTACTCACGGAAGTCGACCTGACGGAACAAGCCTTCGGGCGCGCCGAAGAGGTCAAGGGCTGGATTGACGAAGCGCAGCGCATCGCCAGCCAGCCTGGCGAGCCCGCGATGAAGAGCGGCCGGCACTGCAACCAGCCTTACGAGTGCGGCTTCCTGGGTTACTGCGAGAGCCAGGAGCCCTCGGCGGAATTCCCGGTGCACTGGCTGCCCCGCATCCAGGCCAAGGCACTCAAGGCGCTGATCGAGCAAGACGGCGTGACCGACCTGCGGGACGTACCGGACCGCCTCCTGAACGAGCGGCAGCGCCTCGTCAAGACCCATACGCTGTCCGGACAGGCATTCTTCGACGCCGCGGGCGCCGCGGCCGACCTGGCGCCCCACAAGCTGCCCGCCTACTTCCTCGACTTCGAGACGATCCAGTTCGCCGTACCGATCTGGAAAGGGACGCGGCCCTACCAGCAACTGCCGTTCCAGTTCAGCGTGCATCGCCTGTCGCGCACGGGCAAGCTGGAGCATCGGTCCTTCCTGGACCTCTCGGGCAACGACCCCTCCCTCGCGTTCGCGCAGGCGCTGGTTGCGGGTTGCGGGGAGAGCGGGCCGGTATTCGTCTATAACGCCGCCTTTGAAACCACGCGCATCCGCGAACTGGCCGAGCGCTTTCCCCGCCTGGCAGCGCCGCTGCAGGCCATCAGCGCGCGCGTGGTCGACCTGTTGCCCATTGCCCAGCAACGCTACTACCACCCGAGCCAGCAAGGCAGCTGGAGCATCAAGAAAGTACTGCCCGCCGTTGCCCCCGACCTGCGATACGACGCACTGGACGGCGTCCAGGACGGCGGCATGGCCATGAGCGCCTACCAGGAAGCCATCCATCCGGGCACGACCCGCGCCCGCAAGGATCAGATCGAACGGCAACTGTTGGACTACTGCGGGCTGGACACCTTCGCCATGGTACGGCTCTGGCAGTTCTTTGCCGGCCGCGGCGACCTGAAGCTGTAACGCCAATGCCCAAGCGACCCGATACATTGGAAACGGTGCAGCTGGCGCTGGAACTGCTGCGCCGCATTCCACGCAACCGCAAGGTTTCCGCCGCCGACCTGCACGTCCAGCTGACCAACGCAGGACTCTCCCGGGACCTCCGGACAATCCAGCGCCAGCTCGAGATGCTCAGCGAGCACTTCGGCATCGAGCGCGACGACAGCAGCAAGCCCTATGGCTACCGCTGGAAAGAGCAGGCCAGCGGCCTGTCGCTGCCGGTGCTCAACGAGCAGGAGTCGCTCATGCTCGCGCTGGCCGAGCAGCACCTGCGCAACCTGCTTCCCGCCAGCCTGATGAAATCGATGGAAGCCTTCTTCCAGCAGGCGCGCACTAATCTCGGACCGCACGCCAACGGCAAGCGCGGGCGCGAGTGGCTCTCCAAGGTGAGAGTGGTCAGCACCACCCAACCGCTGCTGCCGCCCAAGATCAAGCCCGGCGTATTCGAGGCAGTCAGCAACGCGCTCTACGCGAACTGCTGGCTGGACGTGGACTACAAGAATGCGACCGGCAAGCGCAAGGACGCCAGGGTGATGCCGTTGGGGCTCGCCCAGCAAGGCGCGCGCTTGTACCTGGTCTGCCGCTATGAAGGATATGCCAACGAGCGGAGTCTGGCGTTGCACCGCATCGTGGCCGCGCAGGCATCGACGCTGACGTTCGAGCGGCCGGCAGCGTTCGATCTGCAGAAATTCGACGCGGACGGACGGTTCGGCTTCGGCGACGGCAAACTGATCCGCCTCACCTTCCGCATCGACAAGGAGGCCGGGCTGCACCTGCTGGAATCGCGCTTGTCGCTGGACCAGGAAGTCAGAGAGGCTGGAGACCGGTTCGAGATCAGTGCGACTGTCGTCGAGACCGCGCAACTTGAATGGTGGTTGCGGGGCTTTGGCGACCAGGTAAGCGATGTACGGCGCGCGCCGGTCGCGAGCGAATAAGTGGGCTGCGGCGGGTCGGGCGCTGTCATGGGATGCAGCGCCCGATATGCGGAAAACCAGCGCCGCCCGGCGCCTAATGCGCAAACACGCGCACGATCTCACCCAGGTGCGACACCAGATAGAGCCCGCATCCGATCAGCCCGCCCACGATCGTTCCGTTGATCCGGATCAGCTGCAGGTCCTTGCCGATATTCAGTTCGATGACCTGCGCCATCTCGCGCGCGTCCCAGTTCCTGACGGTATCGCTGATATGCCGGGTGAGGAACTGGGCGAAGTCGGGCGCCATATTCCGCGCCGCCTCCTGCATATGCCCGTTCAACGAACTGCGCAACGCAGGGTCCTGCGCCAGCGTTTTCCCCATCCACTGGCCGGAAGCGGCCACCTTGCCGCGCAGCAGGGAATCGCTGCTGTCCAGGTCTCGCCTGAGCCAGTTGCGCAACTCGCCCCACAGCTCACTGGTGTAAGCATTGAGCATTTCATCGTTCTTCACGAACTGCTTGATCTCCTCACCCTTTTGCAGGAAGGCCGGGTCGCTCTTGAGACGCCCGATCAGGCTCGCCACGGCTTCGTCGAAATTCCGCCTGAGTGCGTGGCCGGGATCCTTCCCGATCTGGTCGAGCAGACTCCGGATCGCGTTGGAGATCATTTCCGAGCCGTTGTTTCCAATCCACTCCGAAGGCAGCACCTTCTCCTTCACCGGATGCTCGCTCTTGAGCCATTCGATGATCCTGGTAGAGATGAAGCTGTGCGTCCCGGGCTCCTGCAGCAGCTTGAGCAACTGGAGGATGCCTTCGTCGAGCAGTTCCTGGTGCCTGCCGTTCCTGGTCAGGCTATCCAGGATCGCGCCCGAGGATTTCGACAGGTCCACCTTGTCGATGGCGGCGTGGATCGCATCCCTGATGAACCCCTGGATGCGCGCATCCTCCATCACCTCCAGGATGCCGCTCAGCATCTTGACGGCATAGGCGCCAAGCCGGTCCGTATTGGCGGGGCTGGTCAGCCATTCCGCCACCTGCTGCGCCGGATCGTGCTTCCGGATCAGCGCTACGATCGAGTCGGGGTCCAGGAATTTCTCCCTGACAAACACCGCCAGGTTGTCCGCGATCTCGTCCTTGTGGCTCGGGATGATGGCGGTATGCCGCGACACAAAGGGAATAGGAACCTTCCTGAAGAGGGCCACCACGGCAAACCAGTCGGCCAGCGCCCCCACCATCGCCGCCTCGGCGATGGCCTTGATCCAGTTCACTCCCAGGCCTGGCGGCAGGAACGCCGTCACCCCGAACACTGCCGTCGCAACCAGCAGCAACGCCAGGGCCCGGCCCTTGTTCCGCTTCAGTTCCTTTTCTTTATGCTTATCCATGTCGGCGTTGCCAGTTCATGTCGGGTTGCGGCTGGCCAGAATCCATCCTGACATCCCACGTCGGAAAGTCACTCAGGTCATCCGCCAGCTCCGCGATCACCTCCCGAAGCTCCAACGGCGCCAGCCATTGGCGCGGAATCGCTTCCTCGCCCCACAGCGCACCCAGCAAGTTACCCGTGATGGCCCCGGTCGAATCGGAGTCGCCGTCATGATTCACGGCGAGTATGACGCCGTGACGGAAATCGCGGGCAACGAGCGCACAGTAAATGGAAATCGCCAGCGCCTCCTCCGCGACCCAGCCTTCGCCGAGACGGGCGATGGCATCCGCATGCGCCACGCCGGACCCGGCAAGCTGCTCCGCGTGCATGATCGCCAGCAGCGTTTCCTCGTGGTCCGGCTGCGCGCACAGGCACGCCTTGGCCGTCCGCAAGGCATCGGGCAATGTCGCGCCGTCAGCCAGTTCGTGGACCAGCGCAGCCAGCACGCCGCCCGTCAGCGATCCGCTCGGATGTCCGTGGGTGAGGGCGGCAAGCGCGGTCCCAAGATCGAAGGCATGCGGGGGCGATCGCTGATCCGGATGCCGCCACGCGAACAACCCCGCCGGCGCCACGCGCATGACGCCGCCGCAGCCCTTGCTGTCGTTATGCGCCGGCTCACCCAGCTTCATCATCGCTTCCAGCGCGGACAAGCAAGTGTTGCCCGGTGCGCGGCGGCTGTGCAGCGCAGCCTGCTGGCAAAGCGACCCCGGCTCGGCCAGGATGAGATCGGCATGCCATGCGGGCCGGATCCCCTGCGTATGCAGCCAGCGCAGATAGGCGCGCGCCACCGCGTCCGGATAGCTGCTGACGCCCCGCACCCAGGCACGCAACAAACCTTCCGCGGTGAATAACGTCATCTGTGTGTCATCGGTGATGGTGCCGATGCCGCCGTAAGCCAGCGCGTAATCCGTGATGCCGCCAGCGCCGAAGCGCTCCACGATCTCCGCGTGCGTCATGAACTCCACAGGCGCGCCCAGCGCATCGCCGACAGCGCCGCCGAGCAGGCAGCCACGGAAGCGGCTGCGCGCAGTCGGCTTGAAAACGGGATTGGAAGCAGGTTGGATTACAGGCAGGTCTTGCTTCATGTCACCTCCGCTTATCGCAAGAGAATCAACTTAGGCACGGCATCGGCGCCGGACCAGATGATCGCGTTCTGTTCAAACTCGGTGCCGAGCGCCTTCGCGTCTTCCAGCGGAATACCAAGCACCAGGAAGCTGGCCTCGCCCGGCCATTCGTTCGAAGGATGCTGGCCGATGCCATCGACAAACGTGAGTCCGCGCCGCGTCAGCTCGCACGCCAGCGCCGCCTGGCGGCGTGCATTGGTTGCATCGTCGCAAGCCTGCTGGCTGAACGGGTTCCAGGCGGTGATAAATGCGCTGCATGTCACGCCGGATGCATCGTGCAACGCCGCCAGCGGCGCATTGGGCTCGCCGACCCTTAACGTGGCGGGCGCATCGCCGTGGACGTGATAGTGCGTCTCCAGGTAAGCCTGGATGAGTTCGCGATCAATGACTGAGGCAGAAAACAAAAAACCCTCCGTGCAAGGAGGGTCGACGCAGTGCCCGCTTGGTTGTTCCTCAACGACTAAGGAACCACATCCGCTCTCGCGATCCACCTTGCCCGGGTAGGCAGGTTGGCATGGGCGTCGACCCAAATCAGAATGTGAGCGGATTGGAACATGGGGATGGAATGCATGTCAAGGACGCCGCGCCGCCGCGTCAGGCTGTGGGCCGCGGATCCAGTCCTGCCTCGGCCGGCGACCCATCGCTTACGCATGCCAACGAAGCATCCGCCGGACGCAATGAGGCGCGTACCGCGCATTGGCCGGCAGGCATCTTCGTGTTCTATTGGCGACCGAACATATGGCGCCACCCGCTAGTGCTAACGTCCTCTCAAGCACCCGGCATGCGCCGAGCCGGGGCGCTATTCTCCGACGGGGAAGAAAGATGAGCAGAACCTACACCCCAGCCACCGTGGCCGATGGCTGGGCACCCATCCTTGCCGAACTGGTGAAGCATTGGAAAACCAGCTACTCCGCCCGCACGCTGACCCACTGCTGGCAGGACGCCGAAGGCTTTCCCGCGGAAATCGCCAATGCCATCGAAGCCTACCCGGTCCTGCGAGGCACAGCCATGCTGCCCGCCCCCCCGGAGCACCAGGCTGCGATTACGCGCCGCACCACCAAATCGCAGAGCGACATCCGGGTACTGGGCAAATGCGACGGCCAACTGATCTCCTTCGCTGTGGAAGGCAAAGTTGGCGAGCCCTTCGACCGCACGCTGGCGGAGTGGCTGGAATCGGGAACGCCGGGAAGGCACACCCGCCTCGACTTCTTCGCCGAAACGCTCGGCCTGCTGGAGATCCCGTTATCGATCCGGTATCAGTTGCTGCGCAGAGCCGCCTCCGCGATCCTGGGAGCGGAACGCTTTAACGCGGATCACGCGGTGATGCTCGTTCACTCGTTCAGCCCGACGAATGCGTGGTTTGAAGACTATCGGGCGTTCGCTGCGTTGTTTGGGCTGGATGCTAGGCCTAACTGCTTTTACAGCGCGAAGAGGCTGCCGAAGACGGAGCTGCATCTGGGGTGGATTTGCGGGGCTTCGGGGTATCTTGAGCGGTAGGGTGGCTCACGAGTGGACCGAGCCAAGTGCCAAGGTTACAGTGCCGCCACAGGTGCCCACCTTACTTGCACACGAGTAAAAAAAGGAATTGCATCACCGTCACTGAAAAACTTGTCTTTAAGCCTCGTCGTCGGGGACTTAAACGTGTGCGCCTGACCCGTATTCGGCGTGGCGTTGAGGAAAGTTTTGTCATGACGATCATCAGCATCGCGGCTTTAGTGAATGTACTGCGTGGCGATCTGGCCAGACATGACGACAATCTTGCGGATCAAGATGATCCGGATCCGCACACAGGCCGCGATCTGACTGGAGCGGGCTTGACGGCAACGTGGGATCCGGCTTTGACCCCCGCGATGCAACAGCATGGGTTGTCCATTGCCGAAGAAGCGGTGGCCGCGTCGCTGTTGCCAGATCTGCGGCTATAGCAGGCCGGAACATACCCTGCCTCCCGCCGCGCTGAGTACCAAGTGGCTGGCTGCGGATGTGGTGAAGCCGGTGATGGACAGGTGGCCTGATGACGGACCGCAGGAAAGCGCCAACGACGACTGCGCACATCAACCTGAGAAACCCTAGGAAACGAAGACTGCGCACCCGGCGAGACCGCATGGGCATGAAGCTTTTCGCAAGTTCGCTCGGGATTGGCCCTCCCAGTCAGCTAACGCTACCTGTCCTGCTCTCCATCGCCAAAGAACGCTGGAATATCGCGAGCGCCATGAAGAACGCGGACAACGGTCACTTCGCTATCGCTTGCGGTAAAGAAGATCACGTAATTGCCGTAGGGACAGGAACGGATATCGCTACCCAGTTCGGGGCGCCGGCGATAGCTATCCGGATTCCGCGCGATTCGTTGGCACTGCCCACGCAGTTCCTCGATGAACGCCAGCGCACGCGCCAGACTATCCGCGGCGATGTAATCGGCAATGCCCTCCAGATCCTGCTCGGCCAGCGGCGTGATCGTGAGCCACATCAGCGATGCTTGCTCTTGTCAGCAACGCGATACTTGCTCTCGAGCCTCGCAAACACATCTTCAGCTGGCTTAGGGGTGCCACTTGATAGGCCCGCCGCGATCTCAGCGCGCAGCGCCTCCAGTTCCAGTTGGTTGCGTTGCTCCTGCTGCTCAAGCAGCCGTAGACCCGCGCGCACAACCTCGCTCAAATTGTTGAAGCGCCCACTCTGCACCTGCTCACGAATGAAGGCTTCGAAATGACTGCCAAGGGCCACACTGGTAGGCATCCTGATTCTCCTGGCGCTTAATAACAGTTAACAACAGTTATTACATCAGGCATGCCAGGCCCGGTCAAGACACATAAGCATCAAAATTCACTTCCGCGTTATTCCCTCCGTCAGGTAGCCGTGAAAACTTCGGGCGGCTCGTCTTTGCTGGCGGACCTCATTGCCGGCGATCCCTGTGCTGACGAAGCACTATCATGGACTTCAGGTAATGGATGCTCGCCTTTATCGGAGGAGGCTTCCTGGGTCTGCCTCTCTACGAGCATACGAAGGCAGCCTGGCGCGACAGCTGACTGCCGTCTCAACCAGCCAATGAGGAGCGTGAAAATGGTCGAATCGAGAAACGGCCTTTGGAGCCGGACGGGCAGAATACTGGCCACGGCCGGACTCCTGGCGCTATCGGGCGCCGCCCTGGCCACCGAACAGTCGCAGCAGCGCCAACAAGGCAGGGACGTAAACCAGGCTGCCAAACAGGAGGCGCGCTCTGGCAAGGTCGACTGCCGGGCCGCAAACCAGAAGAGCAACTCCCAGTGCCGGCAGGACAAGCGCGACACGAAGCAGGAGGGCCGTCAGGACAAGCGGGACATCAAGTACTGATGGGGAGTACCTGTCGAATGCCGTGCCCGCCAGCAGCGGAACACGCATCGGCTGCTCGGCGACCCTTGTGCTGAGCGTGCGCGTCTCGCCCGCTGCCGCGCCGCGATGCGCTGTCTCCTTACAGGCAGACCGTGTTGCGAAATCGGCGACGCGGGCGTGATCCGCAATCGTCACCCGGATTCGTCGCTCTCTTCGTCTTCGGCCATGCGGCATAGCGGCCAAGAGACGTTTGCGCCGGATTCCAGCCACGGTGTGAATTCTTGCCTACACTGCAAACGGCGGCATCCGGACAGTCCGGGTGGCGCCGCCATCACCGTCCGGTCGCGTCCAGGCGTCTGCCCGCCTGAGATGCGCAGGATCGATGCCATCAAGCCGGCCATGACATCGACGAAAACCTCAGCGGGGGCAGACATGTCGAGGTGCGCGCCAGTGTTGACTACCTCAATCGATCCGCATGCCGCCGAAGCCCGGCCCCGCCTGCTCGATACTGTCGACCGGGTTTCCGAGATGTGCTTCGGCCTGTTCATGGCGCTGACCTTCGTGGGGGCGGTATCGGCAGTGGCAGCCCCGGCGGATGCCGCCCGCACCATGTTCCTTACTGCCCTCGGCTGCAACCTGGCCTGGGGGCTTGTCGATGCCGTGATGTACCTGGTCCGCACCCTGACCGAACGGGGGCGCAAACTGACGCTGATCAGGGCGGTGCGAAGCGCAAACGACCCGTCCGACGCCATCGCGTGCCTGCGCAATGCGCTTTCACCGACGTTGCGGCCACTGGTGGAAGACGCGGAACTGGAGGCGATACGCAGCCGTATCGCCAGGACAACCGACTGGCCCGAGACGCCCACCCTGGGCGCCCAGGACTTTCTGGCGGCAGCAGCGATCTTCCTGATTGTCGTACTCGCCACGTTTCCGGTTGCGCTTCCCTTCATTATCGTCCCCGAGGTATCGACGGCGCTCCTGGTATCGCGGGTCCTGACCATCGTGATGCTGTTCGGCGCCGGCCTCGCCCTCGGGCGCCATGCCGGCTTCGGCGGCTGGATCGCAGGCCTGGCCATGACGGTGCTGGGCGTCGCGCTGACCGTGGCCATCATCCTGCTGGGAGGCTAAGCATGTGGGCCGCCCGGCTGGCCGCGCACTGCCTCCTGCTGGCCGCGGCGACCGCGCCCCTGCATGCGCGCGCAGCCGGGGAAAGCGAAAGCCAGCCACCCGCGGCGGAAGCGCCCACGTGGAGTGGCGCGGTTTCGGCTTACCTCAACCTGCCGAGCGGCAGCGACGCCTATATCACCGGTATCGCCATCGCCAATCGCGGCGCCTTGCACCTGGAAGCACGGAGCAACTATGAATGCAAGGACGCGTACTCATTCTTCGCCGGGTACAACCTTGCCGCCGGCGAAGCTGTGCGCCTCGAGGTCACGCCGATCCTGGGGGGAGTCACGGGCAGCACGAACAGCGTGGTGCCCGGATTCGAGGCCACGGTGACCGGCCGCTATGCGGATGCCTATGTCGAGTTCGAATACGTGCCGAACGCCAAGCCGTCCGCCTACACCTACGCCTGGACCGAGCTAGCGTTCCGTCCCGTGGACTGGCTCCGCGTCGGCCTTGCCGGACAGCGCACGCGCGCGTATGAAAACGGCCGCGACCTGCAACGCGGCGTCTTTGCGCAAGTAAACGGCAAGCGCGCCTCCGCCGCGGTGTACTGGTTCAACCCGACGTCGCATGAGCAGGTCGTCGTGGTCTCAGCGGCGATCAGCTTCTGACGCGTCGTCGTAGAAAGCCGCACCGAAGGTTCGGTTCCAGACAGATTGCCCCCTGCGCAAGGGAATAATGGTCACAAGCGCGAATCCAGCGTAGCAGGACCAGACCACCTCATTAGAAGAGGGGGCAATACAATATGAGCCACCAAGTTTTACGAGCCGCAATGCTTGCAGCCRTTGCCCTGTTTGTCGCTGCCGGAGCCTATGCGCAAACGCAAGCGAGGCAAGGCGAGGTAAGCAAGGCGCAAAGGATGTCGGTCTGCCAGTGCGTGGCCGACCTCCTTTTCATGGCCGCACAACTACGCGATATAGGGGCGCCCAGGCAAGATGTACTGAAGAAACTGAGTCAGGTTGGCGGGGGCGACCCGCTCTTTCTCTCCACGACCACCGAGGCTACAAACATTGCCTACGACATGCCGCAAATATCGCCGGCGAAACTGAGGCAGGTTCACATCGACAGGTGCAGGAAGGAGGACAGATGAAGAACGTGGACTCCAGATCCTGCCCGGAGAGCGGCGTGAGCTGCATCAGCGGTGCTTGCTCTTGTCCGTAGCGCGGTACTTGCTCTCGATCCTCGCGAACAGATCTTCGGCAGGCTTAGGGGTACCACTCGATAGGGTCGCCGCGATCTCAGCGCGCAGCGCCTCCGCTTCCAGTTGGTTGCGTTGCTCCTGCTGCTCAAGCAACCGTAGACCTGCGCGCACAAGGGAAGAGGATGTACTGCTCATCGAATTCCCTTGAAGCGATATTTTGAGAACTGCGTGGCCGCGCCCGTGGGGATCGTTAGCATCATCGGCAACTAATTGCCGATGATGCGAGATCGTCATGGCGACGGAAAACGCGAGTTCGTCAATCAACGCGCAGCAGGAAGAAACAGATCAAGCACCGGCGTGTTTTCGTCGGCATCCGTGAGGGCGACGCGAACCGGCCCAACGTTTGGCGCCAGCCAGACCGTGCCGTGGAAGACTGGCTCAATCGTGACCTTGCCATCGTTACGGTAGCTGTATTCCAGCACCTGGCCTTCGACGGCAACCTTGCAGGCCTGCGCGTAGGTGCCATCCGGCGCCGCCACGTTCTCGCGCCCTAGATACGTGAACTTGAGCTCGGTAACGACCCCGCCAAAGGTCAGCCCGTACGAACCAGTGCCGTCCGCGGCTTGCTTGAACATCGTGTAGGTCCTGGATTGGCCGGTGGCAAGTCCGGCCAGCACGGGTGACGTCATCTGAATATTGGCGCGCATCGCACTATTCCATGGAACGCCCCCGCCAGACGCCATTGCCGCAGGCACCTTCCCCGAGGCGATCAGGTCCGACAGCGAGGTGGCGGCGTAGTCGAAGCGGTAGCGTCGATCCGATCCACCGGAGCCTGGTTTGGCATATGTCACAGCGCCAGCCGGCAAGACGGGGGTCTGCGGATGCAAGTACACAGTGTGGTGCTGCTCCCCCTCGCCGAAGAAGAAGTTCTTGCTGTTCCGCACGTCAATCGCGGGGTAGGCGTTGCCGTCAAAGCTCTGCGTCCCCAAGCCGGCCACATCCACCACGTCGACTTGGACCGGCACGATCCAGGATGCCGAGACGTGGCTCCTGGCGCCTTGCGCAGGCGCCTGCAAACACTCCTGACCTAACACGGTGGGGTCGATTGTCTGCGTGATCGTGCCACCGCCATTGACCGAATCAGTGTGAGCGGTTTCCGGGCTGTCACTACCGCCACCGCATCCCGCCAGGGTCATGGTCACGGCCAGCGCGACAGCCGTCATCGCGTAACGCTCGAATTGCGAGTTCATGGATTTCTTCTCCTTTTTGTTGAAGAGATCTAGCTGAGCGTGGCCAGCAGGAGCGGCGCCTTAGCCTCAGATAGCCGGGCGGTGCGAGTGGCACGGCAACCAGCAGTCGCTGGTGACTGTTTGATTGGCTCACTGGGCGGAAACGCGGATGCCCGCGCCGGTTCCGGCGACATCGCCAATGGCGGTCTGGTACTCGGACACCGGGCCGGTGACTCAACCGCGCTAGATCTGTGCGCGACGTTAGCAGAGTTGAAATACCAAGAAAATCGGACGTGTACTAATTCATCGTTCATTTACACTTTTTGCTTTTTGGGCAAATACGCCAGCAAGGAGCACCTACAGCAATCTGACGCTTGAGCGAGCACCAATGGTCGCGATTTAGTCAGATGTGAAAAATGTTGAAGTCGGAATCCCAACCGGGCCTTTCGCTGAGTGACAGTCGTCGCGCGAAAAGTGAGAGGGCGACGGGCGTTCGTGTATCCAACGAAGGCCTGGATGCAAAGCTGCCCCCGTATCTCGGGAGGAGTGCGGCGCTATAGCGAGGATAAACAACAGGAACGCGGCCGGGCGCAAGGCAGTACGCCATCACCAGTCGCGCGGATGCCAGTGGCGGAACAAAAAACCGTTCTCGCCTTGGAATGGATCACGGCAAACACGAATGCGCGCGCCAAGGCTTTCCGGGCCTATATCGACAGGCCCACCGTCCCTTCCGCCCGCTGGCACGGCAGAATGCACACTATCCTCGCAGACACGCGCGAGCCGGCGTAACGCCTTATGAAGGCCTCGCGCAGTGGACACGGTATCCGGCCATGGGTCCGCGCAACCTGTTTGGCGGCGGCGTAGTCGTGAGCCGCATCAGCGATACTTGCTATCGCGTCTTGCGAACATATCTTCAGCAGACTTCCGGGTGCCACTCGATAAAGCCGCCGCGATCTCGGCGCGTGGCGCCCTGTCCACCACAGTTCGCCAGGCGTATCACCACCCCGGATCACCTCGCATTCACACGCGCCACGACACGTTCAGCGGCGATGGGCACGGTGCGGTCAGGCATCCGGGCCAGCCCGAGGTAAAGATCCATGTGCCTCCAGACGGCTTCCCAGGAGGACTCGTTGATCCACGGCAGGTTGAGCGCTTCATAGATCGGCACCCAGGTCTCTTGCCCTTCATGCCGGCGCCGTACCGACAACGCCGGGCTGAACTGATACCAGCCTTGCTCGAAGCGCTTGAACAGCATGCGGTTATACGCATAGTCACGGTCCACTTCGTTTCTCGCCAGGACGCCGGACAGGTGCTGGCGCTTGTTGCGCTCCGGCCGCACCACATGCGCGGGCAAGTGCTGCCAGGCCTCCAGCAGCGCCTGCGTTTCAAAGGCACCGTTAGGCTTACGGTGGATGTGTGTGAATCGCGACTTGAACAATGCCCACATCGTCTGAAACAGGAAATACTCGGACAAATGCCGGTCGATGCGCACCAGCCGCTCACCGTTATTCACATCGATGCTCGGCGGCGCCAGCAATTCGTAGAGCGCCGCGAAAGGGCCTGCGGCGAACTGAGGCGAGCGGAACGCTTCCAGCATGGCCCAGTGCAATGCGTTGCGGCCATAGTGGTCAATGTTCTCGCGATCCGCGCCGCGTTCCAGCAAGGCCTCGACCAACGCCACATTGCCGGCGGCAGCGGCGGCCATGAGCGGCGTCTGGTTCATCGGCAAGCGGTGCTCAATGCCGTGGCGTTCGCATTGCCGCAGGATCTCCTTGAAATTGCCAGCAAAATAAGACGCAAAGCTCTTGCGTGCCAGGCCGCTGCGTTGCCCCGCAAAATGCTGTGCGGCGGCAAAGCCGGCCTCCTGCACGAGCCATGCCGCGAGCACCGGCTCATCGTGGCTGGCCGCAATCTCAAAGAGCTGCTGCTTGGGCTTGGCGCCCGGCGCCTGCTCCCGAAATACCTTGATCAGCAGTTCCTCCACCTTGGCCTGGTCAAACACGGGCCATGGCGGCGGCACCTCCTTGAGGATGCCGCGGCGGATCGCGTCGGCTTGTTCCTGCTTGCCCTGCAGTTCGAGCTTTCTTGCCTCCTTCTGCCAGTCTTCGAGTGTGGCTTGCCGCGCCTCTACCTTGGCCTGGCCGCCCTGGGCCAGTTCGAGCAAGCCGAACAGCGGATGCGCGGTATCGGACTCGATCAGGTAGAGGTTCTTGATCGCACGGGTAAGCGCCACGTAGAGCGCGTTGACGAAAAACTTGTAGACCTCCAGCGATTTGTCGCTCTTGCCCTTGGCGCGCCGGTAGGCCAGCGTGTCCGCGGCCAGGTCTTGCTTGTCGACGCCCTCGGTAATCTCGGCAAACTCGCCACGCTGGTCGGAGACAAAGCGATAGAGCACGATATTCTCGTATTCCAGCCCCTTTGCCTCATGGATGGAAAACAGCAGGGGCGTGGAAAAGTGCTTTCTCGCCTCGGCCTTGTCCTCGTCGCGCAACACCAGCACGGCGCATTGCGTGGACTGGCGGATGCTCTGGTCAAGCTCACGCTTGACGTTGTCCTTGTCCGGCAGCAGCACCACCTGGCCAGCGTCGCCGCCTACCGCGTCGACCAGGAAGTTGCTCTCCCGGTCGATGGAACCGAAGCGGCGATGCTTGACCTTGAGCAGCGTGTTGGCAACACGCGTTGCCTCGCTGCCGTTGCGGAAATTGGCGGCAAGCACGCGCAGCGCCTGCTGCTCGGCAAGCTGCGGGTCATGCCAGAACAAGCTCTTGACCTGGCTCCAGCTGAAGAAGTTCGGGTGCACGATCTGGTTGGAGTCGCCGCACAAGAGGAACTGGCCGGGCTTCCTGAGGGTCTTGAGCACCAGCGCCAGTTGCACCATGGTGAGATCCTGGACCTCATCGATCACGATGAAATCGTACCTGGCATCCGCCAGCGGCTGCCACTCCCGGGCCACCAGATTGAGGTCGTAGAGGCCGCTTTGGGCCAGCCATGCGCGATACCGCTCGAACAGGTCGTAGATGCGCCCTCGCGCATCCTGCGCGAAAATCGACTGCCGCACGCCCAGCGCCAGGTAAGCATCGCGATCCAGCACACCGTGCGCCCCGGCGGTGATCACACCGCGGATCTCCTCGAAGGCCTGATGCCCGTCAATATCGCGGAAATGCTGGCGCTGACGCTCAAACCACGCCGCGAAGTCCCGCCAGCCCGCCTCGCGGCCAGCCGGCATGCGGATCGACTCGACGAACTCCCGGTACGAGAGGAACTCCGCCTCCTGGGCTGGATGCTCGAAGCCGTTGGCGTAGTAGAGATCGCGGGCATTGCGGGCCAGATAGGCAGAGTGCGTGACATACAGCGTCGAGCCCTCCGCATGCTTGAGCTTTTCCAGGGTCAGCGCGGTCTTGCCGCTGCCGGCGGAACCGACCAGGACGAGCGGCGCGGGCTGGCGGTAGACAGACTCCTGGGCATCATCGAAGGAAATCGGCTTGTCCAGCAAGTGGATGTCGGTACGCTCAGGATGCAGGTAGCGCACAGGCACGGCCTCGCGCGCCGCCTCGGCCGCGTCGATGTCGGGGATCTTGCTTTCGTCGATCTCCGCGCCACGCAGAAAGCGGCTGTTCCGGTAATCGTGGTTCTCGATCACCTCAAGCATCAACGCACAGGCCTGCCCGTCGTGGCGCACCAGCGAGAACAACAGGCGATTGGCATCGTCCAGCCGGGCGCGGTAGAACTTGCCATGCGTGGGGCCGGTCAGCTTCTTGACCTGCGCCGCGCGGAAATCATCGCGGCCAATGGCTTCCGTGACCTTGCGGTAGCTGCTCTTGACGCGGGAGACGTCGAGGCCGATGTATTCAAGGATCTTCATAACTGTGCTGGTGCCAGGGGCGCGAGCCCATCGGTTTGCCAAGGTTGGTATTTTAGAAGGAAGCAGGATCTCGAAGGGACATACAGACCGCATAGTGCACTTTCAGTGCAATTGTCCTCAGGCTGATGGTGGCGAGCAGGGCTCCCAGTACTTCACGATAGACATGCTCACCAGTGTCGAGATTCGCTCAATGCTGAACATTGTTCGCTTCACCTTGAACTCCCGCGGGCACGGTGGTCCGTGCCGGGCCAAGTGGCGCGGTCGCACTTCGTGGCGACGGTATCCGTACCGCAGTGCAGCTTGCATTCGCCGCGCCGTTGCCCTAGAAATAATTAAATATTTCCAAAAATATCGGCGGTAGTCATAGCCGCGTGGCCCCACCGGGGCTGCGGCCGCAAGCATGCCCCCATGCCAACGACCACGGAGTGCCGGCGACCCGCGACGGGCATCGCGATCGCATTCCGCAGGAGGGGGTGATCATGTCCATCACGCGCAGAGAGTTCCTGAAGGCCACCGGCGGCGCGGCCGCCGGCATTGGTGTTTCGGGAAGCTTGCCCACCCCGGCGCAAGCCGCGCCACCCCCCGCCAATCCGGGCCGGACGACGCTGCCTTTCACCCCTAAGGTGGTTGCGCACGTCGGACAGCTGCAGGTCAATACCCCGGTCAGTTTCCTCTACCCGGACGCGTCGTCGCCGTGCGTCGCCATCAAGATGGGGATGCCGGTGCCAGGCGGGGTCGGCCCCGACCGCGACGTGGTGGCCTACAGCACGCTCTGCACGCACATGGGCTGCCCGGTCGCCTACGACGCTGGCGCGCGCACCTTCAAATGCCCCTGCCATTTCAGCATCTTCGACCCCGAGAAAAGCGGCCAGATGGTATCGGGGCAGGCAACCGAGAACCTGCCGATGGTCCAGCTCCAGTACAACGCCAGCGATGGCACGGTGAGAGCCGTCGGTGTCGAGGGGCTGATCTACGGGCGTCAAGCCAACCTGCTGTGAAGGGGGCGTACTGCCATGGCAACCAACAAGGACCGGATGGCGCTGCCACCCGTGAATGCGCAGCGGACCAACCTGACCTGCCATTTCTGCATCGTCGGGTGCGGCTATCACGTCTACAAATGGCCGGAGAACATTGAGGGAGGCCGAGCGCCCGGCCAGAACGCGCTGGGGCTGGATTTTCGCAAGCAGCTGCCTGCACTGGCGGTGGTGATGACGCCGAACATGCAGAACACCGTCACCGACCGGGACGGCCAGCGCCACAACATCCTCATCGTGCCCGACAAGCAATGCAGCGTGAACCAAGGCTTGTCGTCGACACGGGGCGGCCAGTTGGCCAAGGTGATGTACAACCCGGACGGCGTGGCCAGGGCACGCTTGCGCAGCCCGCGCGTCTATATGGCCGACCAATGGGTCGATACCAGCTGGGATGACGCGCTGGCCCTTTACGCCGGCGTGACCAAGCGGATCCTGGATCGCGACGGGCCCGCCGCGCTGGCGTTCGATTGCTTTGACCACGGTGGCGCGGGCGGTGGTTTCGAGAACACCTGGGGCACCGGCAAGCTGATGTTCACGGCGCTCAAGACGCCGCTGGTCCGGATCCACAATCGGCCAGCCTACAACTCCGAATGCCATGCCACCCGCGAGATGGGCATCGGCGAGCTCAACAACAGCTATGAGGACGCCGAACTCGCCGATGTGATCATGGCCATCGGCTGCAACTCCTACGAGACCCAGACCAATTACTTCCTGGCGCACTGGCTGCCGAACCTGCAGGGCCAGACCATGGACAAGCGCAAGACGCGCTTCCCGGGCGAGAGCATTGCCGCGGCCAAGGTGATCTTCGTGGACCCGCGCCGCACCACCACGATCGCGGTGGCGGAGCAGGCGGCCGGCAAGGACAACGTGCTGCACCTCGATATCGAGCCCGGCACCGACATTGCCCTGTTCGATGGGTTGCTGACCCATGTGGTCGACCAGGGCTGGCACGACAAGGAGTTTATCGCGGGCTATACCAAGGGATTCGATGCGGCGCTGCGCGCGAACCGGTTGTCGCTGGAAGACACCAGTCGCATCACCGGCGTGCCAGTCGACAAGCTCAGGCGCGCGGCGGAGTGGGCCTACAAGCCAAAGGCGTCCGGCCGCCGGCCGCATACGATGCATGCCTATGAAAAGGGCATCATCTGGGGCAACGACAACTACCTCATCCAGTCGGCGCTGGTGGACCTGGTCCTGGCCACGCACAACGTCGGCCGGCGCGGCACGGGCGTGGTGCGCATGGGCGGGCACCAGGAGGGCTATGCCAGGCCACCCTATCCTGGCAGCACGAAGATCTATGTGGACCAGGAGATCATCCACGGCAAGGGGCTGATGTACACGGCGTGGGGCGCCAATCCATTCCAGACCACACTCAATGCGCAGGAGCACCGCGCCGTGATCCTGCGGCGCACCGCGGTTGTGCGAGAGGCGATGGCACGCCAGCGCGGGGCCACCGTGGCGCAGATGGCCGATGCGATCTACGACGCCGTGAAGAGCAAGGGCGGGCTGTTCCTGACCAACATCAACCTGTATCCCACCAGCCTGGCTGACGCCGCCCACCTGATGCTGCCGGCCGCGCATCCGGGCGAGATGCACCTGACCTCGATGAACGGCGAGCGCCGGATGCGCTTGTCGGACAAGTTCATGGATCCACCGGGCACCGCGCGCCCGGACTGCCTGATCGCCGCCGATATCGCCAATACGCTCAAGCGCTTGTACGAGGCCGAGGGCAAAGGCGAGATGGCCGCGCGCTTTGGCGGCTTCGACTGGCGAACCGAAGAGGATGCCTTCAATGACGGCTTCCGCCAGGCGGGCCAGCCCGGCGCCGTCCCGATCGACAGCCAGGGCGGCACGACCGGGAACCTGGTCACGTACGAGCGCCTGCGCGCGATGGGCAACAATGGCGTGCAACTGCCCACAAAGGAATATCGCAACGGCCAACTGGTCGGGACCGAAATGCTCTACATGGACGGCAAGTTCGACACGCCCGACGGCAAGGCCGAGTTCAAGCCGGCGACCTGGCCCGGGCTGCCGAAGCCGGTCGCCGAGCAGAAGGCCAAGTATCACTTCTGGATCAACAACGGCCGGGTCAACGAGGTGTGGCAGACGATGTACCACGACCAGTTCAACGAGTTCGTGCGTGCGCGGGTGCCCATGGCCTATCTCGAGATCCATCCAGCGGACGCGCAAGCGCTGGGCGTGGCCTCCGGCGACGTGGTCGAAGTCTATAACGACTACGGCTCCACCTATGCCCTTGCCTACCTGGAACCAGACATCAAACGCAACCAGACGTTCATGCAGTTTGGCCATTTCAACGGGGTCATGGGGAACGTGACCACGCCGTGGACCGATCGCAATGTGGTGCCGTACTACAAGGGCACCTGGGCGGACCTGCGCCGCGTTGGCAGCATGCAGGACTTCAAGGACACCGTCAGCTTCAAGCGGCGACGGTTCGACCGCGCCTAGCGCAAACCCGGTTGGCGGCGCGCATGTTAAAGGGCGACGCTCAGCAGCCACCCGGCCGCTCCGCTGCAAATGACAACCAGCCACGGCGGAAGCTTCCAGAACATGAGCGCCACAAACGCGATCACCGCGAGCCCGAAGTCGGCGGGCCCGTGCACGGCGCTGGTCCACACGGGATGATAGAGCGCGGCCAGCAACAACCCGACCACACCCGCGTTTACGCCGGCAAGCGCCGCCTGCGTGCGCACGTTGCGGCGCAGCTGCTCCCAGAACGGCAACGTGCCGGCCACCAATAGAAACGACGGGACAAAAATAGCCACCAGGCACACCAGCGCACCGACCCACCCACTCGGCGCAACCGTCATGGACGCGCCGAGAAACGCCGCAAACGTGAAGAGCGGCCCCGGCACCGCCTGCGCTGCGCCGTAGCCCGCCAGGAAGGTGTCATTCGTCACCCAGCCGCTGGGCACAACCGCGGCTTGCAAGAGCGGCAGCACCACGTGCCCCCCGCCAAAGACCAGCGATCCCGCACGATAGAATGCGCCCGCTACCGCCAGCGTCTGATTGGGCCACGCTTGCACAGCGAGAGGCAGGCCCGCCAGCAGGATGAAGAAAACGCCCAGCAGCAAGCCCCCGACACGCCGGCTGATCGAGATCGGCAGCGGGTCGTGGGTTACATCGCGGGCTGGCTTGAACATCGCCAGGCCCACCACGGCGGACGCAGCGATCACGCCGACCTGTCCCCACGCATTCGGCCAAAGCAGGGCGACGCAGGCGGAGAACGCCGCAATGGTGATGCGGGTAGTGTCCGTGCACAGACTGCGGGCCATGCCCCAGACGGCCTGCGCGACCACGGCCACGGCCACCACCTTCAGGCCGTGCAACGCGCCCGCCGGTATCACATCGCCCCACGTGGAAATGCTGAGCGCGAACAGCACCAGGGCCACTGCGGACGGCAACGTGAACCCTACCCACGCCGCCACCGCGCCCATGAAGCCGGCGCGCGACAGGCCTATCGCCATGCCAACCTGGCTGCTGGCGGGACCGGGCAAAAACTGGCAGAGGGCAACCAGATCCGCGTAGCTGCGCTCGCTCAGCCAGCGCCGACGCGTGACGAACTCCGCCCGGAAGTAGCCCAGGTGGGCAATCGGCCCTCCAAAGGAAGTCAGGCCCAGCCGGAGGAAAGCGAGAAACACCGCCCAGGCATTGCCAATGGCATCCCCGTCCCTCTTGACCTCATTCTCGGTGGCTAGCATCCATTCAACTCCGCTTCGGTTGGCAAACAATCGATTTTCGCGATCGAAGATCGATCACCTTCCCATGCTAGCGACCCTGGATGACAAGCGTCAAACCACCGCGCCGGCGGGCACAGCCCACCGTCCAGCCGGCGTCGCCTATCGTCGACTTGGCGCCCACCTCGCCCACCTAGCCCGCATTCGTCGCCCTTGTTTTTGGCCAACACTTCCAATATTATGGAAATATGGAAGAAAACGATGCTATCCGCTCTCTCGCCGCCCTGGCCCATGGCCTGCGGCTACAGGTGTTCCGCTTGCTGGTGGTGGCCGGGCCATCCGGGTTGACGCCCGGCGCGATGACCGAACAGATTGGGGTGCCCGGCGCGACGTTGTCCTTCCACCTGAAGGAATTGATGCATGCCCGCCTGATCACGCAAGAGCGTGAAGGCAGGCACCTGATCTATCGCGCCGCGTTTGCGCACATGAATGACCTGCTTGGCTTCCTGACAGCCAACTGCTGCCAAGGGGAGGCCTGTCTCGACAATGCCGCCACTACCGTTTGTGYCTGTTAAAGGGGAACTCCAATGAAGCGCTTTCATGTCCACCTCAACGTCCAGGACCTCGGCAAGAGCATTGCCTTCTACTCGAAGCTGTTCGCGGCCGAGCCCACGCGGGTCGAGAGCGACTACGCAAAGTGGATGCTGGAAGACCCACGCGTGAACTTCGCCATCTCCACCCGTGGCGGTGAGCCCGGCGTGGATCACCTGGGGTTCCAGACCGACGACGCGCAAGAGCTGGCGGCGCTGAAAGACCGCGCGGAGGCTGCCGATATGGCGCTGCTAGATGAAGGGCAGACAACGTGCTGCTACGCACGCAGCGAGAAGCACTGGGTCACGGATCCCCAAGGCATCGCCTGGGAGCATTTCCATACGCTCGGGAACGTACCGGTGTTCAGTGAAAGCCGGCCTGCGGAATCCGCCAACGCCGACTCGGCATGTTGCGCGCCGCGCGCCCCGCAGGGCAAGCCGATCGGCATCGCCGTGACATCCAGCAAGTCGTGCTGCTGAAGGCCATCATGGGCGAAAAGGTTCATCAGCCCTTCGGAGAGAATCGACCTCGCCGAATTCCCGGTGCAGATAGACAGCACGTTATGGGTCTACGACGCATCGAACTGTTCCTGTCCCTACCTATCCATAAACTCGATGCCGTTGCCCTTCAGAAGGCAGTGCGCTACATCGGGAAAAGCTGACCATCACTGGGCGGTTCCCATGACGACCAACGTTCTGATCCTTTGTACCCACAATTCGGCCCGCAGCGTGTTGAGCGAGGGCATGCTCAACCATCTGGCAAAGCAGCTTGACAAGGATGTCCGGGCCTACAGCGCCGGCAGCGCGCCGAGCGGCCGCATCAACCCGTTTGCGCTCGAAGCGCTGAGTCAGGCCGGCGTCGATGTGGACGGCTATCGTAGCAAGAGCTGGGACGAGTTCGTCGGCGATGATGCGCCCAAGATGGACATCGTGATCACCGTCTGCGATAGCGCCGCGGCCGAGGCGTGCCCATACTGGCCGGGCAGCCCGGTCAAGATGCACTGGGGGTACGCCGATCCCTCGCACGCGCAGGGCGGCGACGACGCAAAGCGCCTTGCGTTCGAGCTGACGCGACAAGCCATCGGCTACCGCATGCTGCAGCTGCTCATGCTGCCGCTTAAGACAATGGGTCATGCGCAACTGCAGGAAGCCTTGACCAAGATTGCGCGGAGCTAACTGCCATGATTGGTCTGCCACGCCAAATTGCAGGGGAAGTGATCGGTACCGCGTTGCTGCTTGCCGTGGTGATCGGCTCGGGCATCATGGCCGAGCGCCTGGCCGGCGGCAATATTGCCGTTGCCCTGCTGGCCAACACGCTAGCTACGGTAGGCGGCCTGTACGTGCTCATCGAGGTCTTCGGCCCGATCAGCGGCGCGCATTTCAATCCGGCCGTGAGCCTGGTGATGGCCGTGAAGGGCGAGCTGCCCCGGTCCGCCCTGGTCCCTTACATCGTCGCCCAGCTGGCCGGTGCGGTGCTAGGCGCCTGGCTGGCGCACGCCATGTTCGATATGAGCCTCCTGCAGTTCTCGGCCAAGATCCGCAGCGGGCCAGGCCAATGGATCGCGGAGACCGTGGCAACAGCCGGCCTGATCCTGGTCATCCTCCGCGCCCCCAACGGGCGCGCCCCGGCCATGGTGGCAAGCTACATCGGCGCGGCCTACTGGTTCACCGCCTCCACCTCCTTCGCCAACCCCGCTGCCGCCTTCGGACGGATGTTCAGCAATAGCTTCGCCGGCATTGCGCCCGCGAGCGTGCCAGGCTTCATGCTCGCCGAACTGCTCGGCGCCTGCATCGGGCTGCTGCTGCATACCGCATTGCTGCCGCGCGTGCAGGAACAGGGCCACCCAAACGTGATCGAGGCCTCAGGCCAACAGGAAGACGCGCGCGGAACGGGTGAGCCCATCTGAGGACAGGCGTCGATACGTGACGCCTGCCCGGCCAGATCCATCGTGGCAGGCTCGACAGCCTGCGCGATCCGCCGCGCAACTCACTCCGACCCAGCCGGGGCCTTTGTCCGCGCCGCACGCTTGGGCTTGCACGCAAAGGAAGGGACATCGCAGCCCTTCGGATCCCCTTCACAGCAGTGCGCCATCAGGAATCCAAGCAGCTCGTTCATCCGCTCGTAGCGCGCCTGGTAGATGACGTTCCGGCCCTCCTGCCGGCTCGCGACCAGCCCGGCATTGGCCAGCTCCTTCAGATGAAAAGACAAGGTTGCCGGCGGCAGGCCCAACGCCTCGCCAATCCGCCCGGCATGCATGCCGGCCGGGCCGGCCTGGACCAGCAGGCGGAAGATCGCCAGGCGAGATTGCTGCGCCAGCGCGGCCAGGGCTTTTACGGCGGTTTCGCTGTCCATCAGAAAGCTCGCGGTAGTGGTGCTACCGCGTATTCTCCGCCAGAACGAAGGCCAGCGGGCCGCATTCGGGAAGCCCATTCCTGCGCGGGACTTGCGCGTGGAAAGCTGCGCCGAAGGTTCGGTGCCACACAGATCACCTCCCGCACAAGAGAATAATCTTCACAAGCGCGGAGCCAGCGTGGCAGGACCCGACCACCTCACCAGAAGAGGGGGCAAAACAATATGCATCACCAAGCTGTGCGAGCCGCAAGGATTGCGGCCGTTGCCCTGTTTGCCGCTGCCGCAGCCTATGCGCAAACGCCTGCGAGCCAAGGCAACGTCAGCAAGGCGCAAAGGATGTCGGTCTGCCAGTGCGTAGCCGACCTCCTATTCATGGCCGCGCAACAGCGCGATACAGGGGTGCCCAGGCAAGATGTACTCACAAAGCTGAGTCGGGTTGGCGGGGACGACCCGATCTTTCTCTCCACCGCCACCGAGGCGACCAACATTGCGTACGACATGCCGCAGATATCGCCGGCGAAACTGAGAAAAATTCACATCGACAGGTGCAGGAAGGGGGGCGGATGAGGATCATGGACGCCAGATCTTGCCCGGTGAGCGGCGTGATCGTGTGCCGCGTCAGCGGTGCTTGGTCTTGTCCGCAGCGCGGTACTTGCTCTCCAGGCTCGCAAGCACAGCTTCAGCAAGCTTAGGGGTGCCACTTGCCATGCCCGCCGCAATTGCGGCGCGCAGCGCCTCCAGTTCGATGCCGTTTGACAAAGAGGCTACCGGGCGGGGAGAAGTCATCCAGCGCACGCCTAGCGAATCTGCGAGGTCGGTTCCGGACCTGGGCAGCAAGGGTGCGGACACCCCGGCATGAAATCGATATTTGCAAAGTTCGGCGCCAGCGATTTGCCTGGGTTGTGGCGGGCGATTTCCATGGAGATCATGCTCGCCGGCACACCAAATGTCGTCAGCAACTGCGTCAAGTGCGCTGTGCGCTTACGCGCGAGAACATGACTGACACCAAACGCGGGTGCCTCATACAGGGCGATGTGAAACTCCTCCTTGTTCTCATATTTCCCGGGAGAGTCGATCATCCATTCCGCCATTCTGCGAACTTCCGAAGCGGGCAGGCGATCCGCACCGGGCTCGAAATGGCTGTTGAAGGAAATATTGAAGCTGCAAGCCAGGACGGGCTGCGCCAAGATCGCTGCTGCTGCAGCAACCGTGTGGAAGTACTTGGACAATGACATAGGCGGCCACGTTGTCGGCATTCTCAATGCACTGCGGGTTCTTTGCCGCAGCCTGCCGTTTGACAACAGGCTGCCGGGCAGGGAGGCGTCATCTAGCGCATGCCTAGCGAATCTGCGAGGTCGGTTCCGGACCCGGGCAGCAAGGGTGCGGGCACCCCGGCATGAAATTGATATGCGCAAAATTCGGCGGCTCCGCCGACTTGCCAGGTTTGTAGCGGGGGATTTCCATGGAAATCATGCTCGCCGGCACGCCAAAGGTCGTCAGCCAATGCTCCAGGTGAGATACGCGCTTGCGCGCGAGCGCATTGCTGACACCAGCGGTGGGGGCCTCGTAGACAAGAATGTGAAACTCCTTCTTGTTCTCAAAGGCTGCCGGATCGTCGATCATCCACTCCGCCAATCTGCGAACTTCCGAAGCCGGCAAGCGATCCGAGCCGGGCTCGAAATTGCTGTTGAAGGAAATGTCGAAGCTGCAAGCGAGGGCGGGCTGCGCCAAGATCGCTGCTGCTGCAGCAACCGCGCGGAAGTACTTAGACAATGACATAGGCGGCCACGTTGTCAGCATTCTCAATGCACTGCGGGTTCTTTGCCGCAGCCTCCTGTTGGACGGTATATAGCTGATAGAAGAGATCCTTTGCCGCCATTGCATCATCGAAGTGTGCAACTTCATGCACCAGTGTTAACAGCTGCGAGTCGACACGGTCAGAGTAGGGCGATAAGTCGCAGAATTTCCGTGCAATGGCGATGGTGTGGGTCTTCGTATCCGGAGCACAGACTGCAGCCGCGATTCGCGGATTGTTGCGTGTTTTAGGCGTACAACCAATGTATTCCATCGTCTCGTCGGAGTATCGAACAAAGTTGTCGGCAGTCAGGCTCCTGAGGATCGCCTCAATACGGGGAATTCCCTCAAGCAGGCGTTGGCGGACCCTTTCATCGGATACGCCAAACCACGTCTCGACTCGCGCCCGATCCGCGTGGCCCCACCGTCGAAGCTCCACCAACCTCTTGCCGCAGCACAGAACCGCCGTGTCGCGAAGCCTGAGAACGAGGCTGCGAAACTCCGCATTGCTCATGTTCGCACAGATCCGCTCCGAATCGTCCACGAGGTGGCTTGGCCCGTCAGACAGCTTCTCGGCGGAGCTTGGTGCGTAAGTGCTTGGCGCAGCCGAAGGCTGGAGGCGGCCTCCCCGGTTCACCTGAATGATGAAATCCGCCTGTGACGGGATGACCAGTGGCTTGTCCGCGCATTGGCACATCACCCTGGCGCCCCGCACCAGAATCTGGCGCCCGTCCATGAGCGTGAAGTGCGGATAGGCGTCGTTCATCACCGGGCCACCCACCTTGCAAGCTGGACAGGTAGCGTGGTCGCCCTCCGCCGCGACGGCGACACCGTGATGCGCAAAATCAATCACCGTGGAAATCAGTACCCCGCCGGTGCCAGTCTTGTCGCCATGTTTCAGGGCCTCTCGCATATCGTCCATGCCATCCTCCGTTGTCAGGTCGCCGACACGCAACGTGGTCGGACACCTTGCCAATGTGCCCGCGGATCGCCTGATCGGCTTTGGGAAATTTCTGCAAGAACGCGAAGAACATTCCCTGAGTGAGCAGGAATGCGACATGAAGCTGGGAGGCGGGTTCTCATCCGGACGCCGCGCAGGGCGATGGCAGTGTTGGCTCAGCTTGCCGACTGCCCGATCCTCCCCGCCCGCCTTTTCCGTTTTCTAGTGCGCAAGCACTGCGCTGAGATTGAGTTCATCGGCAACTTTCTTCAATCGCTTGTCGCGCGTCCAGATGGTGACACCGGGTTGTAGGCGTGCAGACGCCAACAGCGACGTGTCTACAAATCCGATTCCACGATTGAACAATCCTTCGCGCTCGATCAGATAAAACGTCTCCTCCGGTGTGGCTACTGGCGCGCGCGGCAGATCGAGCAACGCGCCGAGCACGACGTCGCGGTCACGCAAACTACCGAGTGAGATCTCGCCTATCACATAGGGATGAGCCAGCACACGCCCCTCGGCAAGCAGGCTAATCAGCATCGGATCAGAAGCGTTGATATGGTCAATCCAGACCGACGTGTCGACAAGGATCATTCGACGTCCAACCGACGACGCGGCGCCCCCTTGATGCCCGGTTGGCTACCGCCAAGATTCGCGAGTCGTTTCGCGGCTTCACGCTGGATCAAGGCCTTTAACGCTTCGCGCACGAGTGCCGTTTTTTCTTCCACACCCGTATAAGCCTGAGCTTTGGCGATCAAGTCGTCATCAAGCGAAATCGTCGTACGCATGGGAGTCTCCGTAAGTGTGAGCACTCAATATAGCATCGTTTGATGCTTATAGCGGTGCGTTTCGTGGTCTCGTGGTGAGCGCATCTGCCGCGACATTGCGCCGAGTCTTGAAAGGAGTAAACGGCGCAGGCAAACGGATCGAGCGCATCGTGCATGCCTTCCTCCGCTTGTCAGGTCGCCGACACCCGGCGTGCTCGAACGCCTTGCCAATGTGCCTGCGGATCGCCTGATCGGCGTTGGGAAAGGTCCGTAGTGACGTGAAGAAATGTCACTTAGCACGGGAGCGAGTCGAGAATTTGAGAGGCGGGTTCTCATCTGGACGCTGCGCAAAGCGACGGCAGTGTTAGCTCGGCTTCCCGACTACGCCGCCATGCAACCTGCGCAACGTTGACGGCTGAGCGGATGCCGCCCAGCCATCGGCTCTCAGAACAACTCGTCGATACGATTCACGCTGGCGTCAAGCTGCTGCCGCAACGGCGCCAGCAGGCTATGCAGGCCAATGCAATCGATTGCCGCGTCGGCTTGCAGATCGAGCAGCGTCAGGATGGCGCCCAGGCCCGCGCTAACGCGCAGGAGTTCGTCGAAGCTCTGCATGATGGCTTCGCGCTTGGGGTCATCCGGCGGGGGTGTCGTTTCCTCCGGCAAGAGCGCTTGGGCAATCATGCTGATTGCGGATGCATCGGCGGTGGGAGCGAGTGTTTTCATGCGTGCGGCCATGGGATCACCTCTTTGGCGAATGACAGGGTGTGTTGATTGGTCGTCGCGCCCGTGCCGGCTTGCTGGGTTAGGCCGACCGGGCGAGGGGGCCGCGATTGCCTCGCGCCCCAGATGCTCAACAACCCAGTTCCCCGCCAAGGTACTGGCGAGGGCTGGGTACTGCGGTTACCCCGGTCATGTCCTGCAGGTCCCCTCTTGTGAGGGACTGCTGCAGGGATCCCGTTCTCGATTCAGTGGTAGCGATGTTGGCCAAGTGGGCCAACGGCATGATTTACGTGGCTACGCCGTGTGGCCGAAGACCCTGCCTACGTCGGGGCAGAAGCGGGCCGCGACGCAGGCGCGGATCGCGAGCGAACCCCGCAGGCCCGGGTACAGCGCCGGCACCGGTTCAATGCCTGGTCCAGCTGCTGCTTTAGCGGCATCAGCAAGGCACGCAGGCGGCTATCGCCCGCGTGCAGGTTCAGCAGCGTGATGACGGATTCCAGATGCGCGCTGATGCGCAGCAGTTCGTGGCAGCCTTGGTGGGTAGCCTCGTGGCTCGGATCCGCTTCGTTGTCCGGCGGCAAGGGCTCGGCGATCAGCCTGGCTTCCACGGCGGCTTCCCGCGCTGCGGCAGCGGTGCGCGGGCGACGTTGGCGGGCGGTCATGGGTACCTCCTGTTTTGTGATCGGGGTGCGGTCGGGGTGCAATCGCGGACATCGGTATGGCGATGGGCGGCGTTGGCGACCTTCGTCCCGGCACGCGGGGGCGGCGGGTGCTTGCCGCGATAGGCGTGTGACTCCCCGCCGCGTGCGGCCTTGCGGGCCGCGGTGCAGATGTGGGGAACGGGTGTGGCTCAGTACAGCGCTTGCACGCGGTTCACTGCCTGGTCCAGCTGCTGCTTCAGCGGCGCCAGCAGGGCATGCAGGCCGTTGTTGGCGGCTTGCTCGTCGGCCTGTAGCTCCAGCAGGAGCAGGAGGGATTCCAGGCCTGCGCTGACGCGCAGGAGGTCGTGGCAGGATTGGTGGATGGTTTCGTGGGGTGGGGCGGCTTCGCCTGCTCGGGCGAGGGGTTCGGCGATCAGCTTGGCTTCCGTGGCTGCCACTCTTGCTTCGGCGGCGGTGCGGGGGTGGCGTTGGCGGGCGGTCAAAGGCTTCTCCTGTTCCATAGGGGTAGTCGAGTAGTCCGGAAATGCAGTGCGTCTTCTGTTGCCGACGAGCGTGCGCCAAGCGGATAGGATCGCCGCATGGGCGATAATGCGACTGGCTATGCCTCTGACACCCGCCCGCGCACGCTCGCGCCGGTGGGCTTGATTGCTTTTTGAGAGCGCAAAAGCCCCTCACCTCGACAAGCTGTTGTCGAGTTTTCCGTTTTGCTACGCAAGTTCTGCTCGCCGTAGCTAGGTATTTGAGAAACAAGCGGCCTCGCCAACTGCTTTTGCTGCTGTGGGCTTATGCGGTTGAGCTCAAGTTCGGTGCAGCCTTAGCGGCACGGCCCAAGACCAAGGGCTGGCGTTAATTTAACCCGATGGCTTATTTTTAACCAATAGATATGCAGCATCGAGTCGCCGAACTGATAGATTTTGTGGCGGACAGCCATCGTCGGTTCAAGCACATGGAAGACCTGACCGGCGTCAAGGCGGCCAACTGGAAGAACACCTGCAGCACCCGGCAGCGCGTGACTCAAGAAATGGTTGAAGCCATTGGGCGGGTATGGCCTCAGTACGCGTATTGGCTCGTCACTGGGAAGACCGATGAGGAGCATGGGCATACTTCGCCGATCCGGGATCGGATTGTGCGGGATTTGGAGAAGGTTAGATCGGAGGAGGGATAGGGGTCCGCTAGGGACCTTCGTCGGGCTTCGATCTCCGTTTTCCGGTGAAGGCTGCACGGATCTTCAGGAAGAAGTAAGGGCGACCCCGATACCCCATAAGCCCTGGATCATGGTTGGCGCCCAGAGGCCATTGGCTGCGGACCAGAAACCAGGCAGGTAGGGTAGTCGCGGTCAAGGCCAGATGGCTCTGATCGACCGGTTGAATCCACAACCGGTTACGGCCGATCGCCCGTTGCATCACCGAGCGACCGAGTTGCCCGATACTCGGACGGCGGCAGCTAAGCGATCGGTCGTCAGCCTCTACCATTTTGTGTCGCCCTGCAGTACGCTAAAGAATCGGCTTAGAACACCAGTACGTCCACGGGGACGCCRCAGTTGTGTTCTGGAAAGCCCCAGAAAAGTAATGCTGGAGAGCGAGAATTCAGACCAATGCTTCAGCCCCAAAACGACCAACAAATCGCAGGATAAAATCAGTTTCCCTACAGAGCGTGAACTGAAGCCGCTCCGTTTCACGTTCATCCACGAGACGCAAAACTACGTGTCAGCGATCCAGCTCGTCCAGCAAGACCTCTTCAGAGTACACTAAGCTTTCCCGCATACCTCTGACTTCGTATGGATCAGTCGATGAAGCCAAGCACAGTAGACGATCTGCTTGATCGCTGTATTTCCGAAATCACGACGAAGGAACGACTCCTTCCATGGCTTCTGCGTAAGGCAGCGCACCGAAAGAACCTGAATATCGCGGATTTCGAGATTCAGCTGCTCGCCGACGCAATCCTCTGCGCGAACGGAAACAGTATCCAGATAGACATAGATCCTCCTTGCTCACTCGGGCAAACGGAGAAAGAAGTAGAGGAGTCCGTTCGGTCGCTCCTTGATGAGCTGAGAGATCGTGCGGAAAAGGATATAGCTACCATAACTACGGCCGTCACTGAAGCGATTCCGCAAGCTTTGGCAGCAACAGCTGGTGTAATTGGCGAGCGCCTTACGGAGCAATCCCTGGAACACGCCACAGAGTTGCAGAAGATCCGTTACGACCGCGCCAAAACTGTAGATAGACTTTGGGGTAAGACGCTCGACCACTTGGATTTTCTTAGACAGCTAGTGGTTGAATGGGCTTTTTCCGCCGAGCAGAATCAAAAGGGATCCTATTCGAAGCCACATACCGCTATTGCGCTCCATAAGCTAATAGAACGCGCCTTCGATGTGGTAGGCGAAGTTATCGTTCTCGCGCGCGCGGGCTATGCTGACGGTGCCCTCGCTCGATGGCGAACGCTACATGAGATTTGCGTGATTTCGGTGTTCCTATCAAGGCAATCCGACCAATGTGCTGAGATGTACCTCGCTCACCATGTTGTGGAAAAGCTAAAGCTGGTCGCAGATGAAAAGGCAGTTGCCACTGCGCTTACCATGGATCACCATCGGGATCGCTACGTTAGAGACCTTCGGACCATGGTATCCACATTGACGAATCGATTCGGAGTGGCATTCGCAGGTGACTATGGTTGGGCCTCAGTCGCTCTAGGAGCCAAGAAGACAACCTTCAAAGTTTTGGAGCAGCACGTAGGCCTTGATATCCTCAGGAAGGCATATAAGAAGGCAAACAGCACCGTGCATGGAGGGGCTCTCGCCTCCTTGACACGCATCAGTCTAGATCTCGCCGTTATTGAGAATACTGATATCCCTTTGGAGCATGGCTGCGAAATTGCGGCCAACTATGCGGCAGCATCCTTATCGATGCTTGTCGCTGAGCTTTGCTTGGACACTGAGAGCGCAGATCTACTTACCAAGAACATGGTGATCCAGAACTTCGCATCACATCTTCGGGAAGAAATCGAGAAGACCTGGCAGCGTCTATCCAACAGAACTCCGCGCGCTCGTATTCTCGAACGTAAGGCAGCGACTCGCAATGCGAGAACTAAGCGAAAGGTGGCAATTCATCGTTAGGGGCTGCGCGACATCTACTTGGTGGGGAACCATAGCGGCCTTCAGATGGGCATTTTTTTGGGCTAATTCTGGCGTTCGGTATGAAGGTGTCATGCGTCCGAGTAGGGGTTGTCGATGGCGGTGTGAATCCGCACAAATCTGGCGGCGTCAGATATCGGCGGCGTCGCGTGAGCGAGCGTCGAGATTCGGCACAGGTCTGCCTCGGGATATCAGGATAACGATGGAGAGAGAGTTGACGCTGGGCGCGTCGTAGGG
>NZ_JBFTSG010000074.1:0-39916 GCF_056399885.1 Cupriavidus sp. 01L45
TTCCTCCATATGCGACAGCATCAGCGCACGCACCTTCTCCACATCGCGGTCCCGCGCCGCCGCCAGGATCTTCTTGTGGAACTTGACGTTCGCCGCGCCGAAGCGCTCGTGTTCGCACGTTGGCGTGTCGTTGCCGAACACCACCAGGTGCCGGATCATTTCATTGATCAGCTCGCAGCAAAAGCGCAGCATCGGGTTCGGGTTGGCGGCCGCCAGGATGTCGTGGAAGCTCAGGTCTTCCTGCCGCTGGTTTAGCGGATCGATCGCGGCGGCGGAGGCCGGGTCGCACTGGTCGATGGTGCGTTCCAGCGCGGCGAAATCCTCTTCCGTCAGGTGTGGCACCGCGCCCGCGGCCAGCTCGGGTTCCAGCAGCTTGCGCGCGGTGTAGATATCCGCGATACCGATGTCTTTGAAGAACAGGTAGTTCTGCATCAGCTGGAAGGTGCGGTCCAGTTGCACTTCCACGATTGTGCCGCCGCCCGCCGGGCCGGTGCTCACGCTGACCAGCCCCTGCACTTCGAGCGACTTGAGTGCCTCGCGGATCGTGCTCTTGCTCACGGAGAACATTTGCTGCAGGGCAATCTCGCGCGGCAGCTTGTCGCCGGGGCGCAGGTTCTTCTGCGTGATCAGGCGTTTCAGTTCTTCGGCAACCAGGTCGGCGCGTTTCTGCTTGCGAATCTCGATCGTCCTGGCGCCTTCGCCACGTAGCGGTGCCATGTTGTTTCCATCCCTTTGATTGCCGCGTGCCGCCGGTCCAGTCTGTTGCTGCCGGCCAGGCCACGCCGGGTCCAATTCTACAGGCTGCGATTGCCGCCGCCAGCGCCGCTGGTGCGCGTCGCCTGCGTACGCCTTGCTGCGTTTCCTCCTATTGACTTTGAAAGAAGCGCCTCCTACTATCGTCTCACCTATTTATCATGATAAATAGCATAAAAGGCTGGAGGATGTCCGCGCACCTGACGCGGCGGCTACCGGCCATCCTGGGTGGCTATCCCCATCGAGAGGAGTGAGACATGAATCGTCGTAACCTGTTGAAGCTGGCGGCGTTGTCCGCTGTCCCCGCCGCACTCGTGCACGCCCGCTCCGCGCTGGCGGCCGCGGGTGACGTGATCGAGCTTGGCTGCCCGGTGCCGATGTCGGGCCCCTTCGCGGCCAACGGCAAGTTTGCCGACCTGGGCATGAAGCTGGTGCTGGAGCAATACGACAAGGTGCTTGGCAAGAGCCTGCGCTACAGCGTGCTGGATACCGAAGGCAAGCCGGCCACCGCCGTGCGCAAGATGCAGGAGCTGGCGCAGAAGAACGCGGCGCGCTACTTTGCCGGCGGCATCCTGTCGTCGGAGTCGCTGGCCATGGGCAAGGAGGCGGAGAAGTTCGGCGGCGTATTCGTCACCACAGCCGGTGCCGACGAGATCACCGGCAAGGACTGCAACCGCGCCACCTTCCGCTGGTCCGTGCCCACCTTCGGGGCCATCGAGCGCACCGTGCGGCCGCTGATCGAGGCCATGCCCAAGGCCAGGCGCTGGTACACCATCACTCCCCAGTATGTGTTCGGCGAGGGCCTGCTGTCGGCGGCAAAGAACGTCTTCAAGGAAAAGGGCATCGAGCACGTCGGCAACAGCTATCACGGGCTCAACGAGAAGGAATTCAGCGGCTACCTGACCAACGCGCTGGCGGCCAAGCCGGATGTGCTGCTGATCCTGAACTTCGGCCAGCAGTCGTCCGACACGCTGCGCCAGGCGGCGAGCTTCGGCATGAAGAAGGACACCACGATCCTGGTGGCCTGGGCGTCCGGGCTGGAACAGTTCGAATCGCTGGGGCCGGAGTTGTGCGAAGGCGTGTACTTCGGCGCGCAGTACTGGCATGGCGCGGATTCGCCGCTGAACCGCGACCTGGTCAAACGGAGCAACGCGCGTTTCAAGAGCAATCCGAACTACAGCCTGGCCGGTTCCTATATCTGCACCAAGATCATGCTGGACGGCATGATCAAGGCGGGCACCGCCGATCCCAAGGCCGTGGTGGCCGCCATCGAGGGCATGAAGTACGACGGCCTGACCGGATCCGAGGAAGTGCGCGCGGCCGACCACCAGGTCATCAAGGACTACTACCTGCTCAAGGGCAAGGCGAAGAGCCGCATGAAGGACAAGGACGACTACGCCGAGGTGATCAGCGCCGGCAAGTCCTTCCTGCCCGTCGACAAGACCCTGTGCAAGATGGCCTGACGGGCCGCCTGCAAGCTACAGGCCGTGCGCCCCGGCATCGGGGCGCACCAGGGCCATCCTTCCCGTCCAAGCTTTCCGCTCAAGCCCATGAACGTCTACCTGTTGCAGGTGGTCAACGGCGTTGGCATCGGCATGCTCTACTTCCTGCTGGCAGTGGGYTTGTCGATCATCTTCGGCCTGTTGCGCTTCGTTAATTTTGCCCACGGTGCCTTCTATGCGCTCGGTGCTTACCTCTGCTTCCAGGCCTTGCAGCTTGGCCTGAATTTCTGGGTCGCGCTGGTCGCCGCGCCGCTGCTGGTCGGCGCCTTTGCCTGGCTGACCGAGAAGGTCATGCTGCGGCACGTGTACGCGCTTCCGCATGAGTTCCATATCCTGGTAACGGTCGGCCTCGCGATGGTGGCGCAGGAGCTGATCATCACCAGCTGGGGCCCGCTCGGCGTCAACGTGGCGCCACCCGAATCGCTGCAGGGCGTGGTGATGTGGGGCAGCTTCGTTTATCCGAAGTACCGGCTGTTCGTGATCGGCTTCACCGCGCTGCTGGCGGTCGGCTTGTGGTGGCTGCTGGAAGGCACGCGCCTGGGCAGCGCGGTGCGCGCGGGCAGTGAATCGACGGAGATGGTGTCGCTGCTCGGCATCAACATCTTCCGCCTGTTCAGCCTGATGTTCGCGCTGGGCGCGGCCACGGCGGCCATCGCCGGCGTGCTGGCCGCGCCGATCCGGGGGGCCGAGCCGTTCATGGGCGTGGAGGCGCTGGGCGTGGCGTTCGTGGTGGTGGTGGTGGGCGGGCTGGGCAGTTTCACCGGCGCGCTGGTGGGCGGCGTGCTGGTCGGCGTGGTGCAAAGCCTGATGAGCACGCTGTGGCCGGAAGGCGCGTGGCTGATGATCTATGTGGCCATGGCCGCGGTGCTGCTGCTGCGCCCGCATGGCTTGCTCGGGAGAGGATGATGGAGATGCTCAAACGCTATCGCTTCTGGCTGCTGGCGCTGGGCGTGACCCTGGTGCTGCCGCTTACGATGCGCTCCGGCACGCTGGCCACCGAAGTGCTGGTCTATGCCATGGCGGTGATGGCCTGCAACCTGTTGCTTGGCTACACCGGACTGCTTTCCTTCGGACAGGGCATTTTCTTCGGCCTCGGCAGTTATGGCCTGGGCATCGCGCTGACGCGCCTGGCGCTGCCTTTGCCGCTGGCGCTGGTGCTTGCCATCGTCCTGGGCGCGGCGGCGGCGGCGCTGGTCGGGTGGTTCGCCATTCGCCAGCGCGGCACGTACTTCGTGATGCTCACGCTGGCATTCGCGCAGATGTTCTACTTCCTCGCCTACACCACGCCGGACCTGACCGGTGGCGACAACGGCCTGCTCGATATCCCGCGCCCGCCGGTCTCGCTGTTCGGCACCCAGCTGGGCTCGCTGGCCGGGCCGTGGCAGTTCTACGCTTTTGTGGCGGTGCTGTTCCTGCTGGTGTTCTTCCTGGTGTTGCGTGTGACGGAGTCCGTGTTTGGCCGCACTTTGCTCGCGATCCGCAACAACGAGGAGCGCGCGCAGGCGGTCGGCTACAACGTCAGGTACTTCAAGCTGATGGCCTTCGTGCTGTCGGGGGCGATCACCGGGCTGGCCGGCGCGCTGCACGCCATGCTGATGGGCATCGCGCCGCTGACCAATATCGACTATCACACCAGCGAGATGATCCTGATCATGACGGTGATCGGCGGCACCGGCAACGCCTTTGCCTCGGTGCTGGGTGCGGCCTTCTATGTGCTGCTGTCGGACTGGCTGTCGACCTTGTGGCCGCGCTGGCTGATGCTGCTCGGCTTCCTGCTGATCGCGGTCAGCCTGTTCATTCCGCGCGGGCTTTGGGGCCTGGGAGAGATGCTGTGGCGCAAGATGAGCCGCGAACCGGCGAAGCCGATCGGACAGGAGGAACAGGCATGACAACGGCGATTCTGGAAGCGCGCGGGATTACCAAGTCCTATGGCAAGTTCAACGCGCTGGGCGGTGTGGACCTGCGGGTGATGCCGGGCACCGTGCATTCGGTGATCGGGCCCAACGGCGCCGGCAAGACCACGCTGTTCCATATGCTCACGGGCACCGGCACGGTGACCGCGGGAACCATCGTCTTCGACGGCAAGGATGTGACACGCGAGCCGGATTACCAGCGCGTGCAGCGCGGCATCGCGCGTTCGTTCCAGGTGACCAGCCTGTTCACGCATCTCCCTGTGCGGGAGAACCTGCGGCTGGCGGCGCTCGGAACTAGCCCGCGCCGCGCGCTGGATTGCTGGCGGCGGCCGCTGGGGCAACTGGCCTGCGCGGATACCGTGGACGGCGTGCTGCAACGGCTGGAGCTGACCCGCGTCGCCAATGCGGAAGCCGGCACGCTGTCGCACGGCCAGCAGCGGCGGCTGGAAGTGGGCATGGCGCTGGCCGCAAGGCCGCGCGCCATCTTTCTGGACGAGCCGACGTCCGGCATGGGGATCGACGACCTGGCCGCGATGAAGCACCTGATTCGCGGTTTGAGCGCGGATCACACCGTGGTGCTGATCGAACACAATATGGATATCGTCATGGATATCTCCGACACCGTGACCGTGATGCAGCAGGGCAAGGTGTTGATGGAAGGCTCGCCTGACGCCGTGCGCAATGACCCGCGCGTGCGGGCCGCGTACCTGGGCAACATGATCACCGGAGGCGGCAAATGACGACGATGCTGGATGTCCAGGACGTGCACGGCTACTACGACAAGAGCCATGTGCTGCAAGGCGTATCGCTGGCGGTGGGCGCCGGCGAACTGGTCACCCTGCTGGGCCGCAACGGCGCCGGCAAATCCACCACCCTGAAGGCTATCGCCGGCGTGGTGCGTCCGCGCGGCGGACGCGTGCTGTTCCAGGGCCGCGACATCGCCGGCATGGAGCCGCACCGGATCGCGGCGGACGGTCTTTGCCTGGTGCCCGAGCATCGCGGCATCTTCCGTTTGCTGACCGTGGAAGAGAATCTCAAGCTCGGCGCGCGCAAGGCGTCGCCGTGGCAGCTGGACGATATCTACCGCATCTTCCCGCGCCTGCGCGAGCGGCGCCGCAACGGCGGCGCGCAGTTGTCCGGCGGCGAGCAGCAGATGCTCGCCATCGGCCGCGCGCTGATGAACCACCCGCGCCTGCTGATGCTGGACGAGCCGGTGGAGGGCCTGGCGCCGGTCATCGTCGAGGAGATCGTGGCGCAGCTCAAGATGATCAAGGCGGCCGGCGTCTCGATCCTGCTGGTGGAGCAGAACCTGGAGGTTTGCATGCAGCTGGCGGACCGGAATTTCATCCTGGAGCAAGGGACGGTGGTCTACAGCGGCAGCAATGCCGCGTTCCGGGAGGACGAGGCCGTCAAGGACCGCTATCTCGGCGTGGGCCTTGCGGCCTGATCCGCCGGACATCTACAAGCACGAGCATAAGCAGCGAAAGCGAGAGGAAGCACTATGTTGACGCAGCACCAACCTGCCCTGGCAAGCCTTCGCATCGATGGCGCGCGCCTGTGGGATTCACTGATGCGGCTCGCCGAGATCGGCGCGACGCCGAAAGGCGGCGTATGCCGGCTGGCACTGACCGAGCAGGACCGCCTCGGCCGGGATTTCTTCGTGGCGGAGGCCCGGGCCTCCGGCTGCGAAGTGCGGGTGGATGCGGTGGGCAACCTGTTCGCGCGCAGGGCGGGCAAGAACAACGGGCTGCCGCCAGTGATGACCGGCAGCCATATCGATACCCAGCCCACCGGCGGCAGGTTCGATGGCAACTACGGCGTGCTGGCGGGGCTGGAAGTGCTRCGCACGCTCAACGATGCCGGCGTGCAGACCGCGCACCCGCTGGAAGTCGTCGTGTGGACCAATGAGGAAGGCTCGCGCTTCGTGCCGGTCATGATGGGCTCCGGCGCCTTTGTTGGCGAGTTCGCGCTGGACGGCGTGCTGGGCCAGCGCGACCGCGATGGCGTTTCCGTGCGGCAGGCATTGGCCGCGATCGGCTATGCCGGCGGCGAGGCGGTTGGCGGGCGCCCGGTGGCCGCGTATTTCGAGGCGCATATCGAACAGGGTCCGGTGCTGGAGGCCAGCGATGTGCCGATCGGCGTCGTCACGGGCGCGCTGGGCCAGCGCTGGTACGACGTGGTCGTCACCGGGATGGAGGCGCATGCCGGCCCCACGCCGATGGCCATGCGCCGCGACGCCATGCTGGTGAGCGCGGAGCTGGTCGGCATCGTCAACCGCATTGCCATGGAGCGGCAGCCTCACGGACGCGCCACGGTGGGCTGCATGGAAGTGCACCCGAACTCCCGCAACGTCATTCCCGGCCGCATTGCCATGACGGTGGACCTGCGTTCCGACACGGATGCCACGCTGTCGGAGATGGACCGTGCCTTCCGCGAAGCCGCCGCGCAACTGGCCGCGCGTACCGGGCTAAGCATCGGCATCGAACAGGTGGTGTACTTCCCGCCGCAGCCGTTCGACGCGCGCATGGTGGCGTCCGTGCGCGCCGCCGCGCGGCGGCTGGAGCTGCCGGAGATAGACGTCATCAGCGGCGCCGGGCACGACGCGGTCTATCTCGCGCGCGTGGCGCCGGCCGCGATGATCTTCGTGCCATGCAAGGACGGCATCAGTCATAACGAGATCGAAGACGCYAGGCCCGAGCACCTGGAGGCGGGCTGCAATGTCCTGCTGCAAGTGATGCTCGAATCCGCCAACCTGTCCTGACGCCCGTCATGAAGATCCTGATCGCACGCCTGAACCACGAGACCAATACCTTTTCGCCGGTGCCGACGCCGCTGTCGTCCTTCGATCCCCGCTACGGGGAAGACGCTTACAGGGCCAGCAAGGGCACGCGCACGGCCATCGGCGCCTTCATCGACCTGGCCGAAGCGGCGGGCGCCGAACTAGTGGTGCCGGTCGCGGCCGGCGCCAACCCCAGCGGGCGCGTCGCGGCCGATGCGTATACCGCGCTATGCGACGCCATCGTGAGCGCGGCCCCCGGCTGCGATGCGGTGATGCTCGACCTGCACGGCGCCATGGTCGCGGAGAACAGCGACGACGGCGAGGGCGAGTTGCTCGCGCGTTTGCGCAAGGTGCTGCCCGATGTGCCGGTCGCGATTGCGCTGGACCTGCACGGCAACGTCACGCAGGCGATGATGGCGCACGCGGATATCGCCGTCAGCTTCAAGACCTATCCGCACGTCGACATGTACGAAACCGGYGAGCACGCCGGCCGCCTGCTGATGCGCATGCTGCGGCAACGGATACGGCCCGCGCTCGCATGGCGGCGTTTGCCGATGGTGACGCACACGCTGCGCAGCAACACCGGCGAGGGCGCCATGCAGCGCGCGGTGGCGGCGGCCCGGCAGGCCGAGGCCGGTGGCATGCTGGCGGTATCGGTGCTGGCCGGTTTCGGGCTGGCGGATATCGCGGCGCCTTGCATCAGCGTGCTGGTGGTGGCCGATGGCGATGCCGCGGCGGCACAAGCCGCGGCGGACAAGCTCGCGGCGCAGATCTGGAACGAGCGCGCCGGCTTCGTCTATGAAAGCGAGCCGCTGGCGGATTCCATTGCGCGTGCCGCGCAACTGGCGGCTGCCGACGGCAAGGGGCCGGTGCTGTTGCTGGACCACGGCGACAACTGCATGTCCGGCGGCACCTGCGACGATATGGCGGTGCTGCGCGAAGCGCTGCGCCAGGGCCTGTCCGGCATCGCGGTGGGGCCGGTGTGCGACCCGCGCGCGGTAGCCGCGCTGATCGAAGCCGGCGTGGGCGCCAGCGTCACGTTGCCGGTGGGCAACAAGGTGCCGCTTAGCCAGCTCGGCGTCTATCCCACGCCGCTGACCCTGAGCGGGAGCGTCTCCGCCATCAGCGACGGGGAATACGTGATCAGCGGTCCTACCTACCCCGGCCTGCGCATCCGCATGGGCCGCACCGCGCTGCTCGATACCGGCGCGGCGCAGGTGGTGGTGACGGAGACGCCGCAAGAACACTGGGACCTTGGCATTTTCACCCACATCGGCGTGGACCCGCTGGCGCAGCGCTTCCTGCTGCTGAAATCGCGCATGTACTGCCGCCCGGTATTCGTGCCGATCGCGAAGGCGGTGGTCGAGTGCGATGGCGGCGGCGTGACGAGTTCGCGCTACGCGCAGTTCCCGTTTCAGCGGCTGGCGCGGCCGGTGTATCCGCTGGATGCGGATGTCGCCTGGCGCGCATAGCCGCGGATTGCTGTCGGGGCGCCGCCCCAATCCATGCCTTAGCGCGCGCTGGCGAACCGCCTGTGCCGGCGCGTGCAGGTTCAGGCGGGGCGCCTTGTGCCAGCGGCGCGTGAGCGCCGCGCAGTTGCTGGCGCCGGCTTGTCCGGGCCGGATGCAGGTTCATCGAACGCATCCGCCGCCAGCAGCACGCCCGCGGAGACGATGTATTCCGCCGCGCTTTCAATATCCCCTTGCAGTGCGGCCCGTGCCGCCACGCCATCCTTGCGCTTGAGCGCCTCAACAAGCCGCGCGTGATGATTGACGGCCACCTGCTCGCCCACGCGGCGCGAGCCGGAGCGCAGGTCGTGATTCAGGATCGGGCCGATGCGCAGCCATAGTGCTTCGATCATCTGCAAAAGCATCGGCATGCCGGCGCCTTTGTAGACGGCGAAATGCAATTCCTTGTTGACGGAGATCAGCCGCGAGCTGTCCGGCCTGGACCGTGCCATCTCTTCCGCGAAGCGGTCGTGCAGGGCGGTGATCTGCACGATCGCGGCATCGCTCAGGTGCTCGGCCGCCTGCTCCGTCGCCAGCCCTTCCAGGTTGACCCGGATGCTGGTGATCTCCCGGAACTGGCTCACGCTCATGACCGGCACGCGCAGCGCGCGGTTCGGCGTCAGTTCCAGTGCCTGCTCCGCCACCAGCCGGTGGACCGCCTCGCGCACCGGCATCACGCTCACGCCCAGCGCGGCGGCGGTGCTGCGCAGCGAGATCTGTTCGCCGGGCATCATGTGGCCGCTGATCAACAGCTCTCTCAATTGCGCATAGACGTCGGCACTCAGCGTCTGGCGCTTCAAAGGGGTCACAAGTTCGGGTAGGGACATGCGGAAATCATAGCACATAGGGTATTCCCGATTTGCGATCTGTGATCACAGATATAACATGGCGCCAATGGAGCAATATCGCCTCATGGATGGAGCTGACGAATATGTGGAATGACAATTCTCTGGCGGGCAAGCGGGTCCTGGTGACCGCGGGCGCCGACGGCATCGGCCTGGAAATCACCCGCGCCTTCGCGCAGGCGGGCGCCAGCGTGCTCGTGTGCGATGTCCAGGGCGCCAGCCTTGAGCGGCTGGCGGCCGAGTTGCCGGCGGTGCATGGCTGCCGGGCCGACGTGTCGGGCGAGGCCGACGTGGCGGCATTGTTCGAGGCCGTCGACCGCACCCTCGGCGGCCTGGACGTACTCGTGAACAACGCCGGCGTGGCGGGCCCCACCGGCGGCGTGGAGACCCTGGCGCTGGCTGACTGGGAGCGCACGCTCGCGGTCAATATCACCGGCCAGTTCCTGTGCACCCGCCTGGCGGTGCCGCGCCTTCGCCGGGGAAATAACGCCGCCATCGTCAACCTGTCGTCGGCCGCCGGCCACCTGGGCATGCCCGGGCGCTCGGTCTACTCGGCGTCCAAGTGGGCGGTGATCGGCTTCACCAAATCGCTGGCGCTGGAACTCGGCGCGGACGGCATCCGCGTGAATGCCATCCTGCCCGGCGCGGTCGATGGCCCGCGCATTCGCGCGGTCATCGCGGCAAAGGCCGAAGCGCTGGGCAAGCCGCTGGAGGAAGTCACGCGCGCCTACACCTCGCAAGCCGCGCTGGGGCGCATGGTGACGGCGCGCGACATTGCCAACATGGTGCTGTTCGCGTCCAGCGACCTGGCCGCCAACGTCACCGGCCAGGAGCTGGTGGTCGATGGCCTGACCCAAGCCCTTAGCTGAGCGCACCCCCACCAACCGATTTCATACGGAGCCCGCCATGGCAGCCCGATCCAAAGCCATCATCACCTGCGCCCCTACCGGCGCGATCCACACGCCCAGCATGTCGCCGCACCTGCCGGTAAGCGCCGAGGAAATCGCCACTGCCGCCATCGACGCGGCCAAGGCAGGCGCGGCCATCCTGCACCTGCACGCGCGCGATCCGAAGGACGGGCGGCCGTCGCAGGATCCGGAGCTGTTCCGGCCGTTCCTGTCGAAGATCAAGTCCGCCACCAATGCCGTGATCAACATCACCACCGGCGGCAGCCCCCACATGACCGTGGAGGAGCGCATGCTCCCTGCCACCACCTTCAAGCCGGAACTTGCGTCGCTTAACATGGGCTCGATGAACTTCGGCCTGTTCCCGATGCTGGAGCGTTTCAAGGAGTTCAGGCACGAATGGGAGCGCGAGCATCTGGAGAACAGCCGCAACCTGATCTTCAAGAACACCTTCAGCGACATCGAGAATATCCTGAAGATCGGCAACGCCAACGGCACGCGCTTCGAGTTCGAGTGCTATGACATCAGCCACCTGAACAACCTGAAGCATTTCCTGGATCGCGGGCTGGTCAAGGCGCCGGTGTTCGTACAGTCGGTGTTCGGCATCCTGGGCGGCATCGGTGGCGATCCGGAAGACCTGATGCATATGCATCGGACCGCGAACCGGCTGTTCGGCGACCAGTACCGCTGGTCCATCCTCGGCGCCGGGCGCAACCAGATTCCGCTGGCTACCATCGGCGCAGCGATGGGCGCCAACGTGCGGGTCGGCCTGGAGGATTCGCTGTGGATCGGCCACGGCCGGCTGGCGGCTTCGAGCGCCGAGCAGGTGCTGCGTATCCGCAGCGYGCTGGAGGCGTTGAACATCGATGTCGCGACGCCCGACGAGGCGCGCGAGATCCTCGGCCTGAAGGGCGCGGACAACGTGGCGTTCTGAGTGCCGGCGCCGCCTTGCGCGGCGCCACGCTGCTGCTGCTGTTGCCGTTGCCTTCGAAAACAAAACATATACCGCCGACAGGAGACACCATTCATGTCTACCACCTATGTGCAAACCGCACGAGAAGCGCCGCTTGCCGATCAGCGCTCGCTGAACGCGCTGCTGTTCAGGAAGCTGATGCCGCTGCTGGTGCTGGCTTATGTGATCAGCTTCCTCGATCGCACCAATATCGCGCTGGCGAAGAGCCACATCGCGGTCGACCTGGGTATCTCCGCGGCGGCTTACGGCCTGGGCGCGGGCTTGTTCTTTCTCAGCTACGCGCTGCTGGAAGTGCCCAGCAACCTGATCATGCACAAGGTAGGGGCGCGCTTCTGGATCACGCGCATCATGATCACCTGGGGATTGCTGTCCACCGGCATGGCCTTTGTCAGCGGCGAGACCTCGTTCTACGTGATGCGCCTGCTGCTCGGCGCGGCGGAAGCGGGCCTGTTCCCCGGCGTGATGCTCTACCTGACCTACTGGTTCGGCCGCAAGGAGCGGGCGCGCGCGACCGGGTACTTCCTGCTGGGCGTATGCATTGCCAACATCCTCAGCGGACCGCTTGGCGGCGCGCTGCTGCAAATGGACGGCGTGCTGGGCTGGCGCGGCTGGCAGTGGATGTTCGTCCTGGAAGGCCTGCCGGCGGTGGCGTTTGCATTTGTCGTGTGGAAGAAGCTGCCGGACGGCCCCGCCACCGCGACCTGGCTGTCGCCCGAAGAATCCCGCGAGGTGGAACGCCGCCTGGCGGCGGAGCAAGCCGAGGAAGCGGCCGCCGGGCACGTCGGGCATTCGTTCCGGGGCTGCCTGGCCGATCGCCAGATCTGGCTCGCGATCTTCGTGTACTTCTGCCACCAGATCAGCATCTACACCGTGATCTTCTTCCTGCCGGGCATCATCGGCACCTATGGCAAGCTGTCGCCGCTGCAAATCGGCCTGCTCAATTCCGTGCCGTGGATCGCGGCGGCCATCGGCGCGGCGGCGCTGCCGCGCTTCGCCAGCAACCCGCGGCGCTGCCGCCGCATGCTGATCGCGGGGCTTGCCGTCATGTCCGCCGGCCTGCTGCTCGCGGCGTATGCCGGGCCAGTGGTGGCCATGGTGGGCTTCAGCCTGACGGCATCGATGTTCTTCGTGGTGCAGTCGGTCATCTTCCTCTTTCCGTCGTCCCGTCTTGCCGGCGTGGCGCTGGCTGGCGGGCTGGCGCTGGTCAACACCTGCGGGCTGGTCGGCGGCTTTATCGGCCCGTCCGTGATGGGGGTGATCGAGCAGACCACGGGCAGCACGAAGAACGGCCTGCTGATCATCGCGGGGATGCTGGTGCTGGCTGCGATTGCCAGCACCCGGCTGCGCCAGGGCCAGGAAGGGAAGGCCGCCTGAAGCGTGTTGCATTGCGGGATGCGCGCGGCGTGACCGATAGTGCATCCGTTCCGGGTGGGGAGTGCGATCGCACGCGCACTCCCCGCAGGATTTCCTACACTGCAAGACGTTCGCATACTCTGCCAGCGGTCCCCTCGCTAGCCAGCAACCATGCCACGTCTTGTCTTTGCCGCCGCCATCCAGCGCCATGTCCCCAGCCCGGAACGCGAGGTCTGCGCGGCTACCGTGTGTGCCGCGCTGGAACGGGCTTTCAGTGAGCAGCCGGAACTGCGCGGCTATATCCTGGACGATCAGGGGCAGTTGCGCCGGCACCTGGCCGTGTTTGTCGATGGCTCCGCCATTCGCGACCGCCGCCGCCTGAGCGACCGCGTGGGCGAGAGCAGCCAGATCTTTGTGGTGCAGGCGCTGTCCGGCGGTTGACAGCGCAAGCTGCCGTTGGCAACAGGCTGACAACAGGCCGCTGACAACAGGGCGCCGAAGGCATGCCGCTGTAGACAGGAGTCCAGCATGAGCGATCAGCTTTTCGTTGGCACGCGCAAGGGCTTGTTCATATTGCGGCGCGACAGCGCCGGCGCATGGCGGCAGGACTCGGTGCATTTCCTGGGCGAGCCGGTCAGCATGGTACTGGCCGATCCGCGCGACGGCACCTTGTACGCGGCACTCAACCTTGGGCACTTTGGCGTCAAGCTGTGGCGGCGCAGGGCGCGCGGCACGGAGTGGGGCGTGTGCTCGGTGCCGGTTTATCCGCCTCAGCCGGAGCCGGATCGTCGCCACGAATCCGCCCCGGACGGCGTACCCGCCGCTGCGCAAACCGGAGATACGGCGCAGGCCGGCCCGCCGGCCCCGGTGCCGTGGTCCTTGCAGCAGATCTGGTCGATGGAAGCGGGCGGCACCGATGAACCCGGCGCGCTCTGGGTCGGCACCCTGCCGGGCGGGCTGTTCCGCTCCGGCGACGGCGGCGCGACCTGGGCGCTGAACCGTCCGCTCTGGGACCGCCCCGAACGCAGCGAGTGGTTCGGCGGTGGCTACGATGTGCCGGGGATCCATTCCATCTGCGTGGATCCGCGCGACAGCCGCCACGTCACGGTTGCCGTATCGTGCGGCGGTGTCTGGCAGACCCGGGACGGCGGCAAGAACTGGACCTGCACCGCCAGCGGCATGGTGGCCGACTACATGCCGCCGGAGCGGCGCGAGGACGGCAATATCCAGGACCCGCACCGCCTGGTGCAGTGCGCCGGCCATCCGAACGCCATGTGGGTGCAGCATCATGGCGGCATCTTCCGCTCCGGCGATGGCGGCGTGCACTGGCAACGCTTGCATGCCCAGCCGTCGAGCTTCGGCTTTGCCGTGGCGGCGCATCCGCGCCGGCCCAATACCGCGTGGTTCGTGCCGGCGGTGAAGGACGAATGCCGCGTGCCGGTAGACGGCAGGCTGGCTGTCACGCGCACGCGCGACGGCGGGGTCAGCTTCGAGGTATTCTCCGACGGACTGCCCGACGCGCCGGCCTACGACCTGGTCTACCGGCACGGCCTGGCGGTGGACCATAGCGGCGACCGCCTCGCCATGGGCTCCACCACCGGCGGCTTGTGGATCTCGGAGAGCGGCGGGGAACGCTGGAAGCTGTTCTCGGCGCATCTGCCGCCGATTTACTGCGTGCGCTTCTCCTGAGTCTTTCAGCGCGCGCCGACGCTTTCGACTGCTGGACCGACCGCCAGACAAAGGATGCGAACGCATGGCTGAAGCAAGCGCGAAGACAACCGGAAAAGCCGCCAGGACGCCCGAAGCCACCGGCGGCGCCATCGCCCGCATCGGCATCGGCGGCTGGAACTTCGCCCCATGGCGCGACAACTTCTATCCCGCCAGGCTGGCGCAAAGCCGGGAACTCGAATACGCCAGCCGCCAGCTCACCGCCATCGAAATCAACAGCACCTACCACGGCACCCAGAAGCGCAGCTCCTTCGCCAAATGGCGCGACGAGACGCCCGATGGCTTCGTGTTCGCGCTCAAGGCATCGCGCTTCGCCACCAACCGCCGGGTGCTGGCGGAATCCGCCGAGTCCATCGCGCGTTTTATCGATAGCGGCATTGCCGAGCTGGGAGGCAAGCTCGGCCCTGTCGTCTGGCAATTCGCACCCACCAAACAGTTCGACCCCGAAGACTTCGAAGCCTTCCTTGCGCTGCTGCCTGCCTCGGTCGAGGGCCGCGAACTGCGCCATGTGCTCGATGTGCGGCACGAGAGCTTCATGACGCCGGACTATCTCCAGCTTGCGCGCAAGTACAAGGCCGCCACCGTCTTCACCGATTCGGACAAGTTTCCGTCCTTCGCCGATCTCACCGCGGATTTTGCCTATGCGCGGCTGATGCGCAGCAGCGAGAAGCTGAAGACCGGCTATGCGCCCAAGGCGCTCGATGCGTGGGGCGAGCGGGTGCGGGCCTGGGCCTCTGGCGGCATCCCGGAAGACCTGCCGCGGGTGGACGGCAAGGCGGCGGCGAAGCGCAAGCGTGAGGTGTTCGTTTTCTTTATCAACGGCGCCAAGGAGCGCGCGCCGGCGGCGGCGCAGGCGCTGCTGGCGCGGCTGGGGTGGCAGGCGCCGCCATGGCAGGCCGATGCCAGGGGTGGATAGACGATGGAGGGGCGCAAGCCCGTTATAATCCGGCATGAACTCAAGCCCTACCCAATCCGCAGCGTCCGCCGCTGCCGGCGCCTCTTTCTCCAAACTGCCCCTCTCGCCCGCCACGCTGGCGACGCTGGAGCAGCTCGGCTACCAGACCATGACCCCGATCCAGGCCGCCAGCCTGCCGGTCGCGCTGGCCGGCCAGGACCTGATCGCGCAGGCCAAGACCGGCAGCGGCAAGACCGCCGCCTTCGCGCTGGCGCTGCTGAACCGGCTGGATACGCGCCGTTTCGACGTGCAGGCGCTGGTGCTGTGCCCCACGCGGGAGCTGGCCGAGCAGGTCACGCAGGAAATCCGCCGCCTGGCGCGCGCGGAAGAGAACGTCAAGATCCTGACGCTGTGCGGCGGCTCGCCGATGCGCCCCCAGGCCGACAGCCTGGCGCATGGCGCACATATTGCCGTGGGCACGCCCGGACGCATCATGGATCACTTGGAGCGCGGTACGCTGCACCTGGATGCGCTCAACACCCTGGTGCTGGACGAAGCCGACCGCATGCTCGACATGGGCTTCTTCGACGACATCGCCTATGTGGCGAGCCACTGCCCCAAGGAGCGCCAGACCCTGCTGTTCTCGGCAACCTATCCCGAAGGCATCGCCCGGCTTAGCCAGCAGTTCCTGCGCAAGCCGCGCGAGATCAAGCTGGAGGAGCAGCACGACGACAGCAAGATCCGCCAGCGCTTCTATGAGGTGGAAGACAGCGACCGCCTCAACGCCGTAAGCCTGTTGCTCAACCATTACCGCCCGGTCAGCACGCTGGCCTTCTGCAACACCAAGGCGCGTTGCCGCGACCTGGTCGACCTGCTGCGCGCGCAAGGCTTCGAAGCCCTGGCCCTGCACGGTGAGCTGGAACAGCGCGAGCGCGACCAGGTGCTGGTGCAGTTTGCCAACCGCAGCTGCTCCGTGCTGGTTGCCACCGACGTGGCCGCGCGCGGCCTCGACATCGCCCAGCTCGAAGCGGTGATCAACGTCGACGTCACGCCGGACCCCGAGGTCTACGTCCACCGCATCGGCCGCACCGGCCGCGCGGACGAGGACGGCTGGGCGCTCTCGCTGGCCAGCATGAACGAGATGGGCCGCGTGGGCAATATCGAACAGGCCATGGGCACCGAGATGGAATGGCAGCCGCTGTCCGAACTGGCCCCGGCCAGCAACGAGCGCCTGCTGCCGCCCATGGTCACGCTGCAGATCCTCGGCGGGCGCAAGGAGAAGATGCGCCCCGGCGATATCCTCGGCGCGCTCACCGGCGACGCGGGCTACGCCAAGCACCAGATCGGCAAGATCAACGTGATGGACATGTCCACCTACGTGGCGGTCGAGCGTTCGATCGGCCGCGAGGCGATGCGCAAGCTCAATGACGGGACGGTAAAGGGCAAGCGCGTGAAAGTGCGCATGCTGACGGAATAACGGTGGCGGCGACGCTGCGGTACCCGATGCGCGGATGTGGGGTGCGTACAGGCATGGCGCATGGCCATTGCCGCGCATCCCGATGAAAACGCCTAAGCGGCTGCAGCCGCTGGTCGAGGACGGCCTGGTCGACGAAGTGGTGCGCCAGCTGATGAGCGGCAAGGAAGCCACGGTCTACGTCGTGCGCTGCGGCGGCGAGATCCGTTGCGCCAAGGTCTACAAGGATGCCGCGCAGCGCAGTTTCCGGCAGGCCGCGACTTACCAGGAAGGGCGCAAGGTCAAGGGCAGCCGGCAGGCGCGCGCCATGGAAAAGGGCACGCGCTACGGGCGCAAGGTGGCCGAGGAAGCCTGGCACAACGCCGAGGTGGATGCCTTGTACCGCCTCGCCGCCGCGGGCGTGCGGGTGCCCAGGCCGCATCTGTGCTTCGAGGGCGTGCTGCTGATGGAACTGGTGGTGGATGCCGATGGCAATGCCGCGCCGCGCCTGAACGATGTGGCGCTGAGCCCGGAGCTGGCGCTGGAGTTCCACGCGGCGCTGATCGGGCAGGTGATCCTGATGCTGTGCGCCGGCGTGGTGCACGGCGACCTCTCCGAATTCAATATCCTGGTGGATGCCGAGGGGCCGGTCATCATCGACCTGCCGCAAGCGGTGGACGCCGCCGGCAACAACGATGCCAGCGTGATGCTGGAACGCGATGTGGACAACCTCGCGTTCTACTTCGGCCAGTTCGCGCCGGAACTCAACGATACGCAGTACGGCAAGGAGATCTGGGCGCTTTACCAGGCCGGCCTGCTGCATCCGGGCGTGAAGCTGACGGGGCGGGTCGAGGTGGATGACCGGCCGGTGGATGTGGAAGCCGTGCTGCAGGAAGTGGAAGACGTGCGCCTGGAAGAAGAGGCGCGCCAGCGGTACCTGCAGAGCGCGGAGTGACGGGGGGGTGATCGTGGCGCGGCGAGCCTGATGTTCGTCCGCCGCGCCTCCCCGGCCCATCGCATATCAGTGCACCGGCATCATCCGATCCGCACTACATACCCCTCTTTGGGCTCGCTCCCACTTGCCACCAGGCTGGCGATCCTCTCCTGCGCCGCGCCGAAGCCCTGCTCTTCGATCAGCGACAACCAGCCGTTGCCCGGCGCCTTCACGTGATCGATAAATGCGCGTTGCGCCGCATTGAAGCGCTGGTTCACGCCTTCGGGCCCCCAGTCGGCATTGCGCTTGCGGATTTGCACCGGCGCGAAATAGAACTCGGGCTTGGGTCCGGGCAGGCCGGTGTCGCGCAGGAAGTCCGTGTTCTGCGCCGAGCCGGCGAAGCAGTCGTACACCAGCGCGCTGCCGAAGTGGTGATGCACGCGCGCGCGCAGCGCTTCGTCGCCCGAGAAGTCCACATAGAGCGTGGGCTCGTCGTTGGCAAGCGTTTCCAGCGTGTCGTAGCTGACCACTTCCGCGTAGCAGCCCAGGCCCTCGACGAAGGGGCGGTTGCGCCCGGAGGTGATGGCCGCCAGCGAGATGCCGGGGAGGTCGCGCAGGCAGAAGGCGGTGCCGTAGGCCGTCTTGCTGGAGGCACTGGATACCACCAGCCGGGTCGCGCCGAAGAAGCGGTTGTCCTCAAGGAAGTCGGCCAGCATGAACGACGTGATGAACAGAGGCCGGTACAGCATCTGGTAGTTTTCCAGCTCCGGCGCGTAGGCGGCGTCGTTGACCACGCGGGTGTACTGGTTGTAGGCGGAGGTCAGCGGCCTGCGATGCTCGCTGCCATCGTAGAAGCCGCGCACGGTGACGCGCTCGGGCTGCATGCGGATATGGCTGGCGATAGGGAAATAGCCATAGAAGCGCTCGCCCGCCTCCACGCCGGGAACGCCGCTGGCGACCACGTCGGCGAAGCCCCACACCGGCATGTGTCCCCATTCCTCTTGCCCGGTGGGAAAGAACTGCCAGTAGTTCATGGCGTCGCCGAAGGCGGCGTAGGTGATGTTGTTGGTGGTGAGCGCGAAGCGGTCGATCTTCAGCAGGACTTCGCCGGGGGCGGCGTCGATGCGTTCCTGGCGCGCTTCCAGCCGGCTTTCGTTTAGGGCATGCTTGCGAGTCAGCAGGCGGATTACCCTGAGCGCTTGTTCCGCATTGTCGCCTTGGCCCGTGTGTTCCATCTTGTCTCCTTAATTACCGTCGAGGTCGATGCCACCAATGTATCGCCGCAAGCCGGCTGCCGGGTTCGGAAACGCGGGTGCCGCGTCCGATGCGGCGCCAGCGCCGGCCAGGCCGCTGAAACGCCCGTCGCAGCGACGCGCACGCTTTACCGTGAACGCCATTTACGAGGCTTTTGTTCGGATATGGCGCGTGCGCGGCTGGGACGGCGTGACCACGCGCGCGGTGGCGCTGGAAGCCGGTTGCTCCGTGGGTACCCTGTACGAGTACTTCCCCAACAAGGAGGCACTGCTCTCCGGCTATGTGCGGCACACCATCGAGTCGATGCTGGCGCGCATCGACGCCGAGGCGGTGAACGCGGCCGGGCTGGACTGGGCCACGCGCATCCGGCGCCTGGTGCGGCTGACCTGTGGCGCGGACGATGCCGCGCTGGAGGGTTTCGAGCATGAGATGCTGATGCTGGAGGCGCGCATCGCCGAGACCAAGCATCATCGCCGCGTGTTCGACGAGTTGTGCGCGACCTGGCAGCAAACGCTGGCGGCATGCCCGGATCTGCCGCGCGCGCCGGATGCCGCCACCGTGCAGAGCCTGCTGCAAGCGGTCTGGGGTGCGCGCCGCTATCGGCTCTTGCTGCAGGCCGACGAGTCATCGCGGGCGGCGTGGGTGACGCAGATGGAGCGGCTTTGCCTGCTGGCGCTGGGAGATGCGCCGCCGCTTGGCGCCGATGTTACTGATCGCTCCTGAACCCCACCTTCTTGTGCGTGCCGTCGCAGAACGGCTTGTTGCCCGAGTGGCCGCAGCGGCATAGCCAGGCCTCGGTCATGCGGTTGACGGTTCTGCCGGTGCCGCTGATGACTTCGAGATTGCCCTTGATGCGCAGCGGTCCGTTGGGAATCGGGTGGATATCGAGCGGCCCGTCGCGTTGCGCCAGCGGCGCCGATTCCACGGTGGCGGGCTCGCCGCTGGCGGTGAAGCCCGCGCCGGCGTGGCTGGTGTCGCAGAAGGGCTTGTTGCGCGACGCGCCGCAGCGGCACAGCGTGAGGCGAAAGCCGGCGGGCTGGCCGTCAATGGCGATGGCGGCGCGCAGCGCCAGCGGGCCGTTCTCAAGCACGCGCGCCACGTTGACCAGGGGCGCGGCCTCGCCCGGGGAGTCGTCGCGGGTCTGGTAGCCGATCGCGCCTGACGGACAGTTGTGCGCGATCTCGGCGATTTCCTCGGCGGTGGCGTTGTCCGGATGGATCCACTGGCCCTCCACGCCGGGTACGAAGACGTCCGGGCGGTCCAGCGTACAGTGGCGCGAATGGATGCAACGGCTGTCATCGAAGAGGACGATGACGCGCTTTCCGGCAACGGACTCGGTGGCCATGGCTGGCCCTCCTGCGCAGTGCGCGCGCCATATAGCGCGCTCCCTCTCCTTTATAGCGCCTGCCGGCGGGTTTGCGCAGCGCTTTTCGGCAGCTTTGTCTTTTTACAAAGATTCGTGTGCGTCACCCTGTAAGGCGCGCGCGGGGGATGCTAATCTGAAAGCTACAGGCAGCGGCGCACGCGCAGGTGCCCTGTCAGGCGCTCCCGCTATTCCGCGCGGGTCTGGTTTGCAATCCTTTGGGATCGAACAAGGAGTGGGTATGAAAACTGCAAGGCAGGTTCTTGAGTCCAAACCAACCCAGGCTATCTACAGTATTCCTCCCGGCGCCACGGTTTATGCCGCGCTGCAGTTGATGGCGGAGAAAGGCATCGGCGCGCTGCTGGTGATCGAGCGCGGCGAGAGCCAGATCGTCGGCATCCTGAGCGAGCGGGACTATGCGCGCAAGGTGATCCTGATGCAGCGCACGTCGCGGGAGACGTTTGTGCGCGACATCATGACGTCGGCGGTGATTTATGTGCGGGGGGATCAGAGTACCGATGAGTGCATGGCGTTGATGACCCAGCATCGGTTGAGGCACTTGCCGGTGATGGATGGGGACAAGCTGATCGGGATGTTGTCGATCGGGGATCTGGTGAAGGATATTATTTCGGAGCAGAGGTTCATTATTGAGCAGCTGGAGCATTACATTACGGGGACCGCGCATCCGCAGGTTTAATTGGAGGCTGGCCGAGGGCAATGTCAAAGGCTTGACGTAAACGACAGTTTCACGCCCCCTGTGGGGGGCGGCTTACTTCTCGTCTTGCTAGGACAGTGAGGGAAATCCCTCGGCGCGGGTGTTCCCCTTGGCAGCCTGGATCTGCTGTCCAGGCGTGGCCAACCGGGAGCGTCAGCGAAGCGTTCAACAAAGGCGTATTCTTTGAATACGGTGCCGGATGCAACGCGCGGCCAGGCTGGCAAGATGGCCTTCAGGACGTTTTCAGTCACGGCACAAAATGTACCGCGGTGGCGACATGAAGCGTGTTCACGCACTGATTGTGACTTGCGCCATGTTGGTCGCCTGTGTATCGACGGGCATCGACGTGAAGCAGGAGCAATTGTCGGACTTCATGCTCGGTTTCTCCACCCTTGACGACGTGACGGCGCAGCTTGGGGCGCCTACATCCCAGGCGGCACTGAATAACGGATCAACGATACTGATCTATTCATTTGCGACCTCCCACACCCACCCTGAGAGCTTTATTCCGTTCATTGGTCCGCTCTTTGCCGGAGGGGAGATCAGATCGTCCACGGTCCTTTTCGAGTTCGACGAGAACGGTGTCCTCAGGAGTCAACGCAGGGCAACGTCGAGTGGTGTTTCAGGGTTGAGCGTATTGCCTCCCGGCATGCTGCAATAGGCGCTTGCCGTCATGGAATGGTCCGCGCAGGCTTCACTGCATCTGACAGCTGAAGCCCATCCAGCTGCTTAAAACTCCCGAATCAATGCCTCTGCCATCGGCCACGCGCCATATCCATCGGCCGGCGAGAGATGGCCAACTTCGCCGGCGTCGACGAAGCGGCTGCCCCAGGCCTGCGCGAGCTCGCGGATTCGCTCGAACTCACCGATAGGGTCGTTGCGGCTGCCGACTACGATGCTTGGAAACGGCAGGCGCTCGCGCGGCACCGGTGTCCAGCCATTCGTTGCCAGCGTCTGCGGATCGGAGTAACCGGCCGGCAGCGGCGTGTCGTAATCGGGGGGCGCGGCCAGCAGCGCCCCCTTGATTTCGCGCTTCGTTTGCTGTGCCCAGTGAACAGTGATCAGAACCCCGACGCTATGGGCAACCAGGATGATCGGGCCATCGATGCCGCTCACGACGCGATCGAGGTTGGCTACTCGCGCGCTGCACAGCCTCTTGTCCTGGTCGATCTGGGGCACGATGTGCGCCGCGCCTCCAATTTCCTGAATACGCTCAGCCAGCAGCGTTTGCCAGTGATCCGGCATGTGATCGCGAAGGCCAGGGACAATCACAACCGTGGGCAGCTTTCTGGAGGTCATGGATCCGGGTTCCTCGTTAAGTTTGGATGTCTTGCCGAAGCCGCCATCCAGAATCAAGCAGTGGCTAGCCGTCGAGCGTGGGGACGCGCCGGACGGCGCGCGCGACATCTTCAGAACGGACGATCGCCCTTGATGGTGGCGCGCTCCATCCTGCGCGGCGCCGGCCAGTAGTCGCTGACCGCGTAGTGCTGTGTCGCCACGTTGTCCCAGATAGCGACACTGTTCGGCTTCCAGCGGAAGCGCACCTGGTACTCCGGAATCGCCGCCTGGCTGAGCAGGTAGTTCAGCAGCAGGCTCGCGCCCGGGGTCTTGTCCTGCCCGACGCGCACATTCTCCGGTGTATGGTAGTTGATGAAGTGTGTCGCGAACGGCCCCACGTACAGGATCTTTTCTCCCGTCTCAGGGTGCGTCCTGACCACCGGGTGGTCCACCAGCGGGTTCTTCCGCACCAGTTCCTCCCGCTCCTCCGTCGTCATGATCGCGCCAAACGAATGCTCGATCCCGTGCTTGGCACGCAGGCCCGCAATCTTCTGCTTGATCTCTTCCGGCAAGTTCTTGTACGCGTCCACCATGTTCACCCAAATGGTGTCGCCACCCACCTCCGGACACGAAATGCAGCGCAGCACCGCGCCCTTGGGCGGGCTCGCCCGCCACGACGCATCGGTGTGGTAGGTGTTCTCGAAGTGGTCCCGCTTGTCACTCTTGTAGATCTCGATCAGGCCAGGGTATCCCGGCACCGTATTGTTGACAGGGTGGTCTTCCAGGTCACCGAAGCGCCTGGCGAACGCAACATGGTCGGCGCGTGTAATGTCCTGGTCCCGGAAGAACAGCACCCGGTGCTTCAACAGTAGTGCCTTGATCTCGGCGAACAGCGAATCGTCCCGCGCCACATCGGCGAGACTCACACCCGACAGTTCGGCACCAATCGAGCAGGTGAGCGGATTGATATGCATGGCGAATTTTCCTTTGGCGTATGAGTTTGACAGGCCCGCCAGCGGGCAGCGGAGAGCTTGGATTTGATTGTCGGCACTAGCCGCCTCACGCGCTTGACCCATCGCGCCACAATTTGGCGAGTCGCGCCAATGCCCTTTCAGGGGCCAATTCGAGCCAATTCGCGCGGGTGGGGATTCGTGGCCTGGCGATCAGTGGCAACTGGCCAGTTTCACCAGTTAATCGGCAATGAGCACGATCTTGCCCATGTGCTGGCCGCTCGCGATGTACGCGTAGGCGTCGGCGATCGAATCCATCGGGAAGGTTCGGTCGATCGGGAGGCGGAGCTTGCCTTTGCGGAAAAACGGCAACAGGTCGCGTGCGCATGCCTGGATGCAATCGAGACGTTCCTGCTCGGTGCGCGTGCGGAACGTCGCACCGATCAGCTTCAGGCGATTCAGCCACAGCAGGTTGATATCGACCTGTGCAGTGCTAGCCCCACCCAGTCTCGCGAGATTGACCAGGCGCCCCTTTACCGCGAGGCTCTTGATGTGGTCCTCGAATACCGTGCCGCCGATGGTATCGATAATGACGTCCACGCCACGCTTGCCGGTGGCCGCCATGATGGTTTCCACTTGCGAATCACGGGATGCATTGATGCCAGCGTCCACCCCGAAGCCCGCCAGGCGGTCCAGCTTTGCCGCCGACCGCGACGAGGCGATCACAGGGCTGGCACCCAGTGCGGCCGCAATCATGATGGCGGCCATGCCCACACCGCCGGAGGCGCCATTGATAAACACCGATTGGCCTGCTTTCAGTTCGCCGTTGGTGATCAGCGCGTCATGGGCGGTGATGAACACATTGGGAAAGGCGGCCGCATCGATCCACGAGACATCCTCCGGGACCGGCATCAGCGCCAGCGGGGCGGCGACAACATATTGTGCGTGGCAGCCGCGGCCATGGCCCATCACCCGGTCGCCTTCACGCCAGCCGCCGACCTGCTCGCCGACGCGGACGACCTCGCCCGCAAACTCGACGCCAGGGGTCATCGGGTTGCCAGCCCGATGCTCCCGCATGTACTTGATCTCGCCAAAGTTGATGCCCGACGCAAAGACCCGGACCAGCACTTCATTGGGACCCGGATTCGGAACGGGAATATCCTGCACCTCGAGCCGGCCACCGTCGGCGCCTGGTATTACGCGTACTGCTTTCATCCTGTCTCCTGTTTAATGGCCCAGGAGACCAGACAAATGCACGGCCATCGCTCCTGAGCCCTGACGCTCAGGGATTCTCGGCAGTTCCACCCTCGGCCGCTTGACGGGACGCGCCACAACTTGGCCAATCGTGACAGCCATGCACGGGTGGGACCCGAGCAGCCGTCAGTCAGATGGCGGGCATGGATGGCGAGTCTTGATGGTGAGTATCGATGGGTGGTGGCTGGCCCGGGGTATCGATGCGGATCAGCCGCTCAGGGGGAGGGCCACAGTAGTGACAAGGCCCGCCCGGTCACACGAGCAAGTCGCCTCGCCAGCGAGTCGGCGACTTGCCAAATTGCGCGCTGAACCAGCGAGAGAAGGTACTTACCTCGGAGAATCCAACCAGGAGCGCGACCTGGGACACGGGATATCGCTGGTCCCCAAGGTAGCGGATGGCCAGGCTGCGCCGGACCTCGTTCACCAGGGAGGAGAACTCTTCGCCTTCCTGTTCAAGCCGGCGTTGCAGCGTGCGGGCGCTCAACCCGAGCTTCTCGCCGACCTTGTCAATGCCGCTTCGCCCCTGCGGCAAGAGCAGGTGGACCGCGCGGCGCACATTGGACGCCATGGAAACCTGTCTGCCGAGCAAATTCTGGTCGAGCAACTCCTTGGCGTAGCGGGATAGGTTCACGTCGCCCAGCGGATTGCGCCGGTCAAGGTCCTGACGGTCCAGGATGATGCCGTCAAAGTCGCAGCCAAATTCGACTCTCGTGTCGAACAGCCGATGGTGGATATGAAGACTTGCGGGCGCGAGATGCGAGAAGTGTACGCTGCGCGGCTTCCACCTTCCCCCAAGCATCGATTTCATCAGGCACAGCAGCGCGCCGACCGAAAGCTCCACAGGCTGCCTGCCAGGATTCGGCCTTTCCGTAATCAGCTGCTGATGGACGATGGCGATATCATCGATTTCCTCAACGTGGACGGTAACGGATTCGCTCAGCAGGTGACGATACGTCTCCAACTGCCCCAGTGCATGACGCAGCGTCGGCTGGTGCTGGAGCAGCAGGCTGACGGGACCGAAATCGGACAGCCGCCAGGCTTCGGCCATCAGCAGGCCGACGGAAGTGCAACTGGACGCCTGCTCGGTGGATTCGAGCACCTTTGCCAGCCATGACTCCGGAACATGCAGGTCCGGCGAAAGGATACAAGACCGGTCGGCCCCGACGTGGTGGATCATGCGCTCCGGGTCGACACCCAAGGTCCGGGCAATCTCGGAGTACTTGACCAGGAGGGCGCTGCGAATCAGAGTACTCATGTGATCACTCGGGCGAATCCTTTGGCGGCTGAATCCTTGGCCGCCCAGGCGAGGAGCTACTGCGCATGCAATTCATCACTGGCCGGCGGCGCGGCGTTGCAGCCGCGTTGTTGCCGCTGACGGTATCCAAGCGTACGGGCCGTGTCAAGCCTGCTATATCTTAGTAGTTGGCCCGTCGCCCGGACCCGCGCTCAGAACGTCTTGCGCAGGAAGCCCTGGTTGCCGCCGTTGCGATTTGGCGCGAAACCGTTCTCCTGCAGGGATTCCTCCACCGTGTCGTAGAAAACACCGATCCTGGAGATCTCGCGCGCCTGCTTCGCGGTGGCGATCTCGCGGCCGAACTCGCGCGAGATGCGCACCAGTTGCTCGATCTGCTTCACGGTRCTGATTTTCTCCGTGCGCGACTGGTTCCACAGGCAGTCCTCGGTGCCGCAGCGCACGTGCAAGCCCATGGCAATTCCCATCATGTTGACCGGCAGCACGTTGCGCACGTTGCTTTCCACCGTGACGACCGCGCCATCGGGCACCGCGCGCATGAAGTTGCCGAGGCTGTAGACATTGGGCGTATCCATGCCGCCGGCGATGGCCACCCAGTTCATGACCAGCGGGCCTTTGTAGAAGCCGCGGCGCATCAACCGCTCCACCGACTCGAAGCTGTTGAGGTTGTAGCACTGGAATGCACTCTGGATGCCCTTGGCCGTCAGGCGGCGGACGTGCTCCTCCACCCATCCTGGCTGCGCAGGCACTGTCATTTCCTTGTAGGCGCCGAAGATGGCAGGGTTCGCGCGCGAGGTGCCCGCGAAATCCGCATCCTCGGCCTGATCGGTGACGTTCATTTGCGAGGTGTTGACGGTCACCGTGACCTGGTCCGGCGTGGGCTCCAGGTCGGCCAGCATGTGGCGGGTATCGTCAGACAGCCACTTGGCGGCCTGGCCATCGTTCTCGGGGGCGAAGGAGATGGAACCGCCGACCTGGATGATCATCTCGGGCACCGCCTTGCGCACGCCGGCGATCAGTTCGTTGAACTTGGACAAGCGCTTGCTGCCCCGGCCATCGAGTTCACGCACGTGCAGGTGCAGCACCGTGGCACCGGCGTTGTAGCAGTCCACCGCCTTCTGGATCTGGTCTTCCATCGTGACCGGGATGTCCTCGGGAAAGTCGTCAGGCAACCAGCCGGGTGCATAGGGCGCGGCCGTGATGATCAGGGGCTGCTGGTTTTCGGGGAAGAAGTGGCCGTCGAGGAAATTCATGGTGGTTCTCCAGGGGGAAGGGCTGCTATCGGTTTGGTCCCCTGAGTATCTTGGGCACAAGCCATTCCCGCTTGCTAATCCGGGACATTCAATTGCTTACTTGGGACAAGGGCCAGCCGGCACACCGGTTGTCGCGATCCGCAAGATTCTGTCGTGCGATGCAAAGCGCCCGGATGAGCGAGCCCACTAGAATTTGCCCGAAGGCCATATCAGAGCCGGGCCGCAGCATCGAAGCATGCCGGTTGGCCCAGGAGCCAAGAGACTCTACCAACACAACTGGAGCGAGACATGCGCATCCCCCTGATTGCACGCCAGACGCTGGCGCTCGCGATTGCAGTCGTCCCACTGCTGTCGACCGCGCCAGCGGCGAATGCCGCCGAGTGGCCGGCCAAGCCTGTGCGGATCATCGTTGCCGCACCGCCGGGCGGCACGGCCGATATCGTGGCGCGCCTCTTCGCGAATGCGCTGCAAAGCCCGCTTGGACAGACCGTGATCGTCGACAACAAAGCCGGCGCGGCGGGAACCATCGGCGTCCACGGCCTGCTGTCGGCGCCACGGGACGGATACACATTCCTGCTGATTCAAAAGGGCATTGCCTCGGAAGTGCCCCACGCCATGCATGTGTCTTACGATCCGTTCAAGGACATTGTTCCGATTGCGCAGCTTACCCGGCAGGGTCTCGTGCTCATCGGCCATCCCGGCCTGCCCGCGAAAAACCTCGGGGAACTGATCACGTATGTCAAAGCGAATCCGGGTAGGGTCGACTATGCGAATTTCGGTGTCGGCCTGCGTGGCCAGACCATCGGCGTGCAATTCAATCGCCTTGCCGGACTGACGACGGGCACCGTGAGCTACAAGGGGTCGCCGCCTGCGCTGCAAGACGTGATGGGGGGGCACGTTCCGCTCATGTTCGACGGTCCGGCAACTTCGCTTCCGTTCATCAAGTCAGGAAAGCTCAGGGCATTTGCCATTGCCTACCCCAAGCGGATCCCCGCGCTGCCTGATCTTCCGACCTTCGCCGAACTGGGATTTCCCGACCTCAAGGAGGTCAGCTGGATGGCGCTCTGGTCGGCGCCGGGCGTACCGCCAGCCGCGGTGGCCAAGATGCGCGACGCCACGCTCAAGGCGATGCAATCGCGCGAGATCCGGCAGAAGATCGAAGACCTTGGCATGGAAGTCGGTTCACCGGCTACCAGCGAAGAGCTTTCCGTAGACGTGCGCGAATCCTACGAACGGCAGGGCAAGCTATTGCGCTCGATCAACTTCAAGCCCGAATGAAGATCCAGACGCGGCAGCGCTGGCGGGGGCTCAAGCAGAGTGTCAAGAAAGAGGGGGAGTAAGCGATGTTGCACGCAAGGCCGGATTTTCCACCGGCGCACGTAAATTCCGGTAAGGGGTCGGACGGGATTGTGTCGCCGGAAACGTCCATCTGGTACAACCTGGAAGTCACCACGCGGCGTTTTCCCGGCAAGACCGCAATCCATTGCCATGGCCATGCGGTGAGCTTTCGCGATCTGCATGCGCAAGCGATGGCCATTGCGGGATGGCTTCAGCACGAAGCCGGCGTCAGGAAAGGCGACCGGGTGTTGCTGTATATGCAGAACTGCCCGCAGTTCATCGTCGCCTACTACGCCATCCTGCGTGCCGGAGCGGTTGTCGTGCCGGTCAACCCAATGAACAAGGCCGACGAATTCCGTCATTACGCTACGGATAGCGCGGCCCGGGTGGTCGTGTGCGCCGCGGACGCCTTCGATACAGGGATTAGCGCGGACCTGCTGTCGGCTGGCCAAATTCAATGCGTGCTGATGACCCGCTATGCGGCGGACCTGCTTGCTGCCGATGCAGCCCCCGAGCCTTCGCTGCCGGCGTGGATGACGGCGCAGTACGAACAGCCTGCGTGGGCTGCCGGCAAGGTGTCGCTTTGGTCTGACGCGCTCGCAGCGGGCTGCGTCCCCGCACGAGATGACGCCGAAGCCGACGACATGGCTGTCATGCCCTATACCTCTGGCACCACGGGCGCGCCCAAAGGGTGCATCCATACGCATCGATCCGTCATGCATAACGCGATCGGCAATGGCATCTGGTCGGCATGCGAGGCCGGATCGGTCGTCCTTTCGGTATTGCCATTGTTTCACGTGAGCGGCATGCAGCATGGCATGAACGCACCGATCTATTGCGGGGCTACGATTGTGATGCTGCCACGCTGGGATCGCGAGGCCGCGGGCCGGCTTATCTCGCAGCATGGCGTTACCCACTGGATGGGCAATCCAACCATGGTGATCGATCTCCTTGCAAGCGCGAATCTCGAGCAATTCAATCTCACAACCCTGCGCCACGTTGGGGGCGGAGGCGCGGCCATGCCGCAAGCGGTCGCAGAACGTCTGAAACAACAGTTCGGGCTCAGTTACCTGGAAGGATACGGGCTGTCGGAAACAATGGCCGCAACACACAACAATCCGAGCCATCGGCCCAAACAGCAATGTCTCGGTTTGCCGACCTTCAATACGGAAGCCCGCGTAATCGACCCGACGACGCTCAAGGTATTGCCGGTCGGCGAAGTCGGCGAGATCATCGTCAGCGGACCGCAGGTGTTCAAGGGCTATTGGGGAAAGCCCGACGCTACACGGGATGCCTTCATCGAACTGGAAGGACGAACCTACTTCCGGACCGGCGATCTGGGCACCGTGGATGGGGATGGGTACTACTTCATCACGGATCGCCTCAAGCGGATGATCAACGTGTCCGGCTTCAAGGTATGGCCCTCGGAAGTCGAGAACCTGTTATACAAGCACCCCGCTGTACAGGATGCCTGCATCATCGGCACCCATGACGCCTATCGCGGGGAGACAGTAAAAGCCCTGGTGGTGCTCAAATCCACCGCGAAGGACACGACGCCGGAAGAGATCATCGATTGGGCCAGGAAAAACATGGCAGCCTACAAGTATCCACGCGTGGTGGAATTCGTCGATGCGCTGCCCAGGTCCAGCACGGGCAAAGTGATGTGGCGACAGCTGCAGGAGCTGGAAAAAAGCCGTAGCGCGGCCAGTGGAAAGTCATAACGCAACGAGCAATGCGCAGCAAGTGCAGCAGGTGCGGCGCATCGTCGGGGTGCGCCGAGGCATTGGCGGAACCTATGCAACACGTCGGTAAACTGATTCGCAGTGCCAGCCTGAACGGCTACATCGAGCTGGTGGAGTCGCTCGGGCGCGATCCCCACGCCTTCCTGCGAGGGGTGGGGCTGTCGGCGCGGCTGCTCGAAAATCCCGAGACGCCAATCCCCAGCCACGCCGTGCGCGAATTGCTCGAAGTCACCGCGCGCGCCACCGGCGTGGAAGACCTTGCCCTGCGCCTGGCGGCGCGGCGCACCTTCTCCAACCTGGGGCCCATCAGCCTGGTGCTGAAGGAAGAGCCGACCCCGCGGCAGGCGCTCGACACCTTGTGCCGCTACCTGAAACTGCTTAGCGCTACGCTGATCACGCGTATCGAGGACGCCGGCCAGTCCGTCATCATTCGTGAAGAGCTTCTGCCCAGCCCCGGACTGGCCACGCGGCAGGCGATGGAACTGGCGGTCGGCGTGAAATTCCGCATTCTGCGCGAGCTGATCGGTCCCAAGTGGCGGCCGCTGGAGGTTTGCTTCACGCATCGCCCGCCGGTCGATGCGTCGGCGCACCGCGCCTTCTTCGGGCGCAGCCCGATGTTCAATCAGCCATTCAACGGCCTGGTCTGCGCGGCGGCCGATCTGCAGATGCCGCGCACGCCCGACAATCCGGGCGCCGCGCGCTTCGCGCGGGACTACCTGGAGGCGGCGCTGCGGCACCGCGATGAAGGCGTCCGCGAATCGTGCCGGGAGCTGATCCTGGCCTTGCTCCCGGGAGGACGCTGCATTACCCAGCAGGTGGCGCATCTTCTGCGCGTCGATCGCCGCACGCTGCACCGCTACCTCAGCGCGGAAGGGCTGACATTCTCAGTCCTGCTCAAGCAGGTGCGCTCGGAACTGGTGATGCGCCACCTGCAAGAGAGCGACCTGCCGATCGGCGAGGTCGCCGGGCTGCTGGGCTTTTCCGCGCAGAGCAGTTTCAGTCACTGGTTCCACGCCGCCTTTGGCTGCAGCGTCTCGGACTGGCGCAAGCGGGTGGCTGCCGGGGCGTGACCACCGCAGGCGCCGCTTATGCTGGAACGGGTACGGCAAAAAAATGCCAGCGCCTTTCCGCATGCGGCTTCTCGCCAATTTCCTGCCCGATAGCGGGGAGAACGGGAAAAAAGCACCCATGATCCGGCAAGACGCTCACGCCACGCCGCATCACAAACCAACTTAGCCCCGCACTCGATATTCAGTCTCCGCATATAATTATGCGTTCACTGAATTGGCCCTTCCCGAGCCGCCCATGTGGCCTCTGCTGCTACCGGCAGCACCTCCGTCGCGCAGCACTGGGTACGCGTTCAATCAGCTGAATTCAATCTTGTGGCCATGTTCCACGCTGTAAGCGGACAAAGAGTGTGACTTGTTTGCCGTTGGGCGCAACGCTGGCTACTCATGCTTACGTGCCGGCTGCCTTTCGATGTCTGTTTCCGCTTCGCCTTCTTCCTCCGTTGCCACTCCTGTCCCTACCCCTACCCTGAGCCACCAGGCCATCATGCGCGTGATCGGCGGGATCGTCCTGTGCATCCTGCTGGCGGCACTGGACCAGACCGTGGTGATCCCGGCCGTGCCGGCGATTGCCAACGACCTGAACGGCTTTGGCCACCTGTCGTGGATCGTGACGGCCTACCTGATCACTTCCACGGTTTCCACGCCGCTGTACGGCAAGTTGTCCGACACGTACGGCCGGCGGCGGCTGCTGATGCTGGCGATCGCGCTGTTCATCCTGGCTTCGGTGGCGTGCGCGATGGCGGCCTCGCTGGAGCAGTTGATCCTGTTCCGCGCGCTGCAGGGCATTGGCGGCGGGGGCCTGATGTCGCTGGCGCAGGCGGCCATTGCCGATGTGGTGGCGCCGCGCCAGCGCGGGCGTTACCAGGGCTACCTGGCTACGGTGTGGGCGGTGGCTTCCATCGCCGGTCCGCTGGTCGGCGGCTGGACTTCGGATCATCTCTCGTGGCGCTGGCTGTTCTGGATCAATGTGCCGCTGGGACTGCTGGCGATGTTCATGTGCCATCGCGGCCTGAGCCAGTTGCAGGCGCGCGGCGGCGCCGCGCGGGTGGACTGGGGCGGCGCGTTGCTGCTGACCGTTTCCATCGTGGCCTTCCTGCTGGCGATGAGCTGGGGCGGCGATGTCTATGCCTGGCTGTCGCCGGAGATCGCCGGCCTGGCCCTGCTGGCAGTGGCGGCAACGGCCGCGCTGGTCTGGCAGGAGCGCCGCGCGGCGGATCCGATGTTGCCGCCGCGGCTGTTCCGCAACCGCGCCTATGTGCTGGGCGTGGCGGCGTCCGCGATGGCGGCGCTGAATATCTTCCTGTGCATCTTCGCCTTGCCGCTGCATTTCCAGCTGGTGCGCGGCGCCGATGCTTCGGAATCCGGCCTGCTGGTGGTGCCGTTCCTGCTGTCCACGGTGGCGGGCAACTTTATCGTGGCCGGGCTGGCGCCGCGCCTGGGGCGGATGCGCGGCATCCTCACCGGCGGTTTCATCGCGGCGGCGCTTGGCCTGCTGGCGCTGGTGGCGGTATCGCCCGGCACGCCGCTGGTGCTGGTGCTGCTGGCGATGACGGTGGCCGGCGTGGGGCTGGGCATGGCGATGGTGGGCACCCTGATGACGGTGCAGAACGTGCTGGAGCGCCGCGATACCGGCGCCGGCACCGGCGCGCTGCTGGTGCTGCGTTCGCTCGGCAGCGCCTTTGGCGGTGCGCTGGCCGGCACCTTGCTGACGCTGGAGTTCCGCAATGCGCTGCAGGCTTCCGGCGTGAGCCAGGTCCTGGACCTGGGCGCGCTGCGCCACGGCAGCGAGGCGCTGGCCCATCTTTCGCCCGCGGTGCGGGACGTGCTGACGGGCGGCGTGGAGTCGGGCTTCCAGCTGATCTTCGCCGTGGGCGCCGTCGCCGCCCTGCTGGCGCTGGCGATCGTGCGCCGCATGCCGGACGTGGAACTGCGCAGCAGCGTGACCGAGCACGCGGCCACGCTGGCGATGGAGTAAGCGGGCGGGAGGCGGCACGGGCCGCGCCCGGCACAACGCCCGCATCCAACCGGCGGCCAACGGCGTAGACTACGGACAGACCACTTCTGGAGTCCCGTTCATGCGCCGTCTTCCCGTTCAACGCTCACGCGCCTTGCAACGTACCGCCTTGACTGGCGCGTTGATCCTGGCCGGCGCCGCAGCTGTCGTCGCCACGCCGCGTCTCGCGCGGGCCGCGGATGCCCCGGCCGCCGGCGCGGCGAAACCGGCCGGCGCCTGCCCGGCATCGCTGAACTTCAAGTTCCCCCGCTTGCAGGACGAGGCACCGCAGGACCTCTGCCAGTACGCCGGCAAGGTCGTGGTGGTGGTCAACACCGCCAGCTACTGCGGCTTCACCCCGCAGTACGAAGGGCTGGAGGCGCTGTACGCCAAGTACCGCGAACGCGGGCTGGTGGTGCTGGGTTTCCCCTCGAACGATTTCTCGCAGGAGCCCGGGTCTTCCAAAGAGATCGCGGACTTTTGCTACAACACCTACGGCGTGAAATTCCCGATGCTCGGCAAGTCGCATGTGCGCGGCAGCGATGCCAACCCCATGTACGCGCTGCTGGCCAGGCAGTCAGGCACCACGCCGAAGTGGAATTTCTACAAGTATGTGATCGACCGCAATGGCCAGGTGGTGGGCAGCTATAACAGCATGACCAAGCCGGACGACCGGCAGTTCGTCGGCAAGATCGAGCAACTGCTGGACGGCGCGCGCTAGGCAATCGGCGCCGTTCCAGAGCGGTGCCCGCAGGCGGCGGGTACGGGAACGGCGCGCCTTTCCGCCCTCCGGCGTGACCGGACCCGCTGCATCGGGGACCGATTCGACCACTAATTGACCGGCGTCAAGCCGCGCAAGCGCCGCCATCGCTACTTTCGCCGCTTTGGGGAGAGACAGACGATGGCCATCACGCTATACGACGCCGGCGGGCATACGTGCCTGCTGTTTTCCGACCTGGTCGAGGAAGAGCACGGCGAGGTGGTGCAGACCAACCAGTTCCTGATCGTCGATCACGGCCACGGCGCGCTGATCGATCCCGGCGGGCACATGACCTACGGCGAGTTGTACCTTGCCATCAGCCGCTACTTTCCGCCCAAGCAGCTCGACTACGTGCTGGCCTCGCATGCCGATCCGGATATCGTCGCCTCGCTCGGGCGCTGGCTTACCGCCTCCGGCAGCCGCATCCTGATCTCGCGCGTGTGGGCGCGCTTCCTGCCGCATTTCTGCCAGGCCGGCAAGACGGAAGGGCGCATCGTCACCATCCCCGACGCCGGCATGCCGGTGCCGCTGGGCAACTGCACGCTGCTGGCGGTGCCGGCGCATTTCCTGCACTCGGAAGGCAACTTCCAGTTCTACGATCCGGTCAGCAAGATCCTGTTCTCCGGCGACCTTGGCGCGGCCATGACCAGCGCGCGGGAGGCGGGCACGGTGGTGGAGGATTTTGCCGCCCACACGCACGCCATGCTGCCGTTCCACCAGCGCTATATGAGCGGCAACCGTGCCTGCCGGCTGTGGGCCAATATGGCGCGCGAACTGGATATCGAGTGGATCGTGCCGCAGCACGGTCCGTCATTTCGCGGCAAGGCCATGGTGGCGCAGTTCATCGACTGGGTGTCGACGCTCGAGTGCGGGCTGGACCTGCTGAGCCAGGACAATTACAGGCTGCCGCCCTTCACCGCCGCGGCAGCCTGATCCGCGCCATCAGTCGCGCGCCAGCCCTTCGGCCACCAGCGCCTCATGCACCTTGGGGCGCGCCGCCACGCGCGACAGGTAGGACTGCAGCGCGGGATAGGGGTTGAGCGGCATGTGGAGGATATTGGCCCAGTTGACGATGGCGAAGCAGTAGGCGTCGGCCACGGTGAACTGCCTGCCGGCCAGGAAATCGCGGGTGGCCAGGTGCTTGTCGAGTTCGGCGAAGCGCGTGGCCACCTTGGCCATGCATGCCTCGCGCGTGCTCTCGGCGGTTTCCTTGTGCCACAGCCACGGGCTGAAGACCTTGTGCAGCTCGGTGGAGACCAGCGTCAGCCAGCCCACCGCTTCCAGGCGCTCCCTGGTGCCGGCGGCCGGCAGCAGCGCCCTGGCCGGAGCGAGGTCCGCCACGTATTGCAGCAGCGATGCCGCCTCGGTATGGCGCGAGCCGTCGTCCAGCTGCAGCAGCGGCACATAACCGCGCGGGCTGACCGCGTAGAAGTCATCGCTGCCGTGCTCCGGCTCGGCCAGCTTGTGCGTGGCCAGGTCGACCTTGGCGAGGGTGAACGGCAGGCCGGCTTCGCGCAGCGCGATATGGACGGCCAGCGAGCAGGCGCCAGGGGTGTAGTAGAGCTTCATCGGGTTGTCCTTGGAGGTGGAATGGTTCGGCGTTTCGGGTTTCGCCGCCACGGCTTGTGGTGGCTGTGCAGGCAGTCTAGGATTGCAGTGATGCAATCACAATGCGCGTGAGCGCAAGTCATGACTGCAAATTTGCAATGAACATGCCATATCAACTCTCCTCTCCCGACCTGGACATCGTGCTTGCGCTGGTGCGCGGCGCCACGCTGGCCGAAGCCGGGCGCCGGCTCGGGCTTGATGCCTCCACGGTGTTCCGCGCGCTGCAGCGCATCGAGAAAGGCCTGGGCCGGCGCCTGTTCGAGCGCAGCCGCTCGGGCTACCTGGCAACGGAACTGGCGCAGCAGTTCGCCCAGCATGCCGAGCGCATCGAGGCCGAGCTGGAAGCGGCGCGCGCGCATGCCTCGGTAACGGCGGGCACGGTATCGGGCCTGGTGCGTATCACCACCACCGATACCGTGCTGCACGGCATGGTGCTGCCGGCGCTGGCGCCGCTCGGCCGCCGCCATCCGGGGCTGAGCTTCGAGCTGATCGCCACCAACGAGCTGGTCAGCCTGACCAGGCGCGATGCCGACATCGCCGTGCGCGCCACGCGGCGGCCGCCCGATCACCTGATCGGCAAATGCCTCGGCCGCTTGCGCGTGGCGGTGTTCGTATCGCGCGAACTGGCCGAGTCGGCTGGCGTGCCGGTCCCGGAGCCGGGCGCGCCGTTCGACGCGGCCGCGCTATCCGCCCTGCCCTGGATCGCGCCCGATGAGGCCATGCCCGATCACCCTTCGGTGCGCTGGCGGCGCAAGCACCTGCCGCGGGTGACGCCACAGTACCGCGTCAACAGCATTGCCGGCGTGGTGGAAGCGGTGGAGGCCGGACTTGGTGCCGGCGTCGTCTCGCTGATGATGGGCCGGCGCAGCGGCAAATTGGTGGCGCTCAGCGGCCCGCTGGACGAGTGCGAGACGGACCTTTGGCTGCTGACGCATCCCGAGTCGCGGCATCTGCGACGCATCGCCACCGTGGTCGGCCATCTTGCGGAGCATGTCAGGCTCGACGATTGAGACGGGCCACGCTCCCTGCGGCTTACGCCGATGCCAGCGCGGCGGGAATGGCGCTCGCGAGAAAATCGTAGACCGCGCGGATGCGCGCGCTGCCGCGGATCTCCCGATGCACGGTGAGCCAGACCGGCAACGGCGGGATCGTCAGCTCCGGCAGCACGATCCGCACGCGCGGATCCCCGGCGGCGATATAACGCGCGGCAAAACCCACGCCCAGTCCGGCGCGGATCGATTGCCACAGCACGATATCGTCGTCGCTGCGCACGCCGAACGCCTCGCGCGAGACCTCGACGCCCATGGCGCGGAAGCCGCGCAGGATGGTGTCCTCGCGGTCATAGCCCACCAGTTCGTGGCGCAGCAGGTCCTGCGGCGTGCGCGGCACGCCCTTGCGGCGCAGGTAGTCGTCGTGGGCGCAGGCGCACAGCGGCACGCTTGCCACCTTGCGCGCGATCAGCGAGGCCTGGCTGGGCCGCACCATGCGGATGGCGATATCCGCCTCGCGCCGCAGCAGGTTGCTGACTTCGTTGGACGACACCACCTCGATGGCGAGCTGCGGCTCGCGTAGGCGCAGGTCCGCCAGCAGCGGTGGCAGCAGGAAGCTCGCCACCGCGCGGCTGGCCGACACGCGCACGCTGCCCGCGATGCCCGCCTGGCCGCGCGCCAGCGTGCGCGCCACCGCATCGGCGCCCTGCTGCATGGTGCGCGCATGCCCGGCGATGGCGCGCGCGGCGTCGGTGGGCTGCAGGCCGTGCCCGGTGCGCTCGAACAGCGGCACGCCGAGTTGCGCCTCCAGTTGCGCCACATGCCGCCCCAGCGTGGGCTGGCTGCTGGAAAGCCGCCGCGCCGCGCCCAGCAGGCTGCCGTTTTCCATCACCGCCAGGAAGGAGCGCATCAGCGCCCAGTCGAATTCTTCGGCCATGTCCTCTCTCTTTCCCTGCCGCTCTCGGTATTCAAAAATGAATTCGTGAGTTACCAGATCATGCAATTGTGAGGCAGCGGGGAATTGCCCACAATGGTCTTCATCGGGCCTGCCTGTCAGCCACGCCATCCCGGCGGGCTGCGCGGGACGGGCGGCAGAGCAAGGAGAACATCGTGAGCGAAACCGTATTGATCCTCGGTGCCAACGGCCGGCTCGGCCGCACCCTGGTGGATGCCTTTGCCGCCGCCGGCTGGAGCGTGCTAGCGCAGGCGCGCCGCCCGCTGGCCGGCGCCGTGCCGCAAGGCGTGCGCAGCCTCGCCATCGACGTGGCCGACACCGCGCAGTTGAGCGCCGCCGCGCGCGGCGCCAGCGTGGTGGTGAACGCGCTGAACCCCGTCTACACGGAATGGGAGCAGCATGCCGAAGCGCTCGCGCGCAGCRCAATGGATGTGGCGCAGGCACTGGGCGCTCTGCTGCTTTTCCCTGGCAACGTCTACAACTACGGCGAATCCATGCCACCGCTGCTGCGCCCCGGCACCGCCGAGCGTCCCGGCACGCGCAAGGGCCAGATCCGTTGCCTGATCGAAGCGGCCATGCGCAAGCGCGCCCCGGCGCTGCGCAGCGTGGTCATCCGTGCCGGAGATTTCTTTGGCGGGCCGGGGCGCGGCTCATGGATGGACCTGGCGATCGCCAAATCGCTCGATCAAGGCAAGGTCGTCTACCCAGGTCCGCGCGACCGCGCGCACGCCTGGGCCTACCTGCCCGACCTGGCGCAGGCATTCGTTGCCGTGGCGCAGCGCCAGGCGGACCTGCGCGGCCATGCCGTACTGCATTTCGCGGGGCATACGCTGACGGGCGAGCAACTGGTGAGCGCGCTGGCGGAAGCCAGCGGCATGCAGCAAGCGCCGCGCGTGGGCGGCATGCCCTGGTGGCTGATCCGCGCCGGCGGCGCGGTAGTGCCGATGTGGCGCGAACTCGCCGAGATGGCCTACTTGTGGAAGGTGCCGCACGCGCTCGACGGCACCGCGCTGCAAGCGCTGGTGGGCGAATTGCCGCGCACGCCGCTCAGGCAGGCGCTGCGCGAGAGCCTTGGCGAACTGGGTTTGCGGGTGGCGGCCTGAGGGCGGTAAGTGTTATTGCGACATGGCCTCGGCGCGCGTAATGACGCTGCCGAAATGATGCCGCCACAGCTTTACGCCCAGCGCGCCGGAAGGATCGAGAGATGAACCTACGGTGAGATCGGAAAGCAGCGTGGGCTGCAGCCCGGCATCGAACAGCGCGAATCCCGCCGCCAGCACGCATGTCTCCGTCTGTATGCCGGCGACAAGCACCCGCTCGGGCGCCAGCTCACGCAGATATGCGATCGCATCGCCGGACGGAAGATAGCCATGTTTCACAAACACGCGATCCGCCGGAATCAGGGGCGCATCGCCGGTGCCCGGCGCCCAGCCAAGCTGGCGCATGAATGGCGTGCGCGCTTCGTCATGGTGCTCCACGGTCGCCACCGAGGGCATCCGGCCCACCAGTGGCAGCAGGCCATCGATCAGCCATTGCGGCGGCGAGAAGGTGGGCTGGACATCGACGATCAACAGGGCTTGTCGCAAGGTACTCTCTCCGGCGGTCGCATCGGAATGCTTGGCCGACGAATTATAAGAGATGACCGAGACAGCCCCGTCCAGCGTCACAGTTAATCCAGCATCGCCGCCAGCGTCGGCGGCAACCCGTGATTCGGCTTGCGCGGAGGCCGCGCGAAGCTGCCCTCGGCGGCACCGACAGGCGCCAGCGCGATCAGGCTCTCGCAATGGCGGATCGCGCTCGACACGCCATCCACCACCGGCACCGGAATCCGGTCCTTGAGCGTGCGCGCCAGTCCGGCCAGCGGCGCCCCTGCCACGATGATCACATCAGCGCCATCCTCCCGCACCGCCTTCAGGCTCAGTTCCTCCAGCCGCGCCGCATGATCCTCCTGCACGCTGCCGATATCGCGCAATGGCTGTTGCAACGAACGCACGCTGGCCAGCCGCGAAGTCAGCCCATTCGCCGCGACGCACTCGCGATACCAAGCCTCGATCCGATGCGAGATCGCGATAATGGAAAAACGCCGCCCGAGCAGGCAAGCGCTAGCCAGCGCCGCCTCCGTCATGCCCACCACCGGCACATTGAACAATTCCTTCAGCCCCGCCAGCCCCGGATCGCCAAACGCAGCCACCACCAGGCCATCGAACTGCCCCTGATGCTCCGCCGCCACGCAAGCCGTAGCGTAGCCCCCCACCAGCGCCTCGAAACGCGTCTCGATATAAGCCACGCCAAACTGCGCCGTCGCCATCGTCAGCGAAGTACCAGGCGAAGCCGTACGCGCAGCTTCCGCGCGAATCAGCTCGGTAACGCTCTCGGAAATATTAGGATTAACAACAAGAATACGCATGATCAAATCCGGAAAAATGCACCGCCTGTAAGGCCCCCAGGGGCCACCTATCACGCGATGCGAAGCGAGCCGTCAAGGTGTACCAGGCCGTATGGGGCGCCTCGTCGTCAGGCAAAAAGAGCGGAAAAGAGGGGGCCATGTTTGAGTATCGCCTTAAGGCGATGCGAGTTTGGCCCCCGGCCGCTCTTTTTGCC
>NZ_JBFTSG010000075.1:0-39301 GCF_056399885.1 Cupriavidus sp. 01L45
GGCAAAAAGAGCGGCCGGGGGCCAAACTCGCATCGCCTTAAGGCGATACTCAAACATGGCCCCCTCTTTTCCGCTCTTTTTGCCTGCCGACGAGGCGCCCCATACGGCAAGGTAAACCTTGACGGCTCGCTTCGCATSGCGGGACTGTGTTTGCCGCCCCTCGGKYGGTAAACACGGCTACAACCTGAAGGTTTGAGTCGGCCATGGGTTTGCTCCCCTCTCCCGCTTGCGGGAGAGGGGCCGGGGGAGAGGGAGGGCGTTTGCAAGGGCGGGTCCGTCAAGTAACGATTGGTAGCCGTGTGGAGCGCCCCCAGGGGCGGGCCACACCGTCCCGCGATGCGAAGCGAGCCGTCAAGGTGTACCAGGCCGTATGGGGATCCCGAGGGGGTGTCGCCCCATCCGGCGCGCCTTCTTTGCCTACTTTCTTGGCAAGACAAGAAAGTAGGTCGCCCCCCGCAGGGGGGTGAAACCGCCTTTGACTTTAAGCCTTTGCAGTTAAGCAGTTAAGCAGTTAAGCAGTTGACTTTGACACTAGACCCGATCAACCACCAACACCTCCTGAAAGGCCCGCCCCCAACCCCCACCCAACCATGACCACCCTCCCAACCCCTCTGGCCACGCCGCCCATCACCGCCCTGAACCWCCTCCTGGAGCAGGAACCCTGGGCCACCTCCATGCTCCAGCCCTTCGCGGGCCGCGTCATCCGCTTCGACGCCGCCGCGTTCACGCTCGCATTGAAGGTGACGGCGCAGGGCCTGACGGAACTGGCGCAAGCCGATGAGATCCCGGCAGTCACGCTAACCGTGCCCTTGCAGCAATGGCCGCTGGTGGCGTCGGACGTGGCGGGCGGCGGCCAGGCAGCCGCGATGAAGCACGTGCGCATCGAGGGCGATGCCGAGTTGGCCAACGCGGTATCCGCGCTGGCGCGCAGCCTGCGCTGGGACGCGGCCGAGGACCTGTCGCGCGCGTTGCGCGGCCTGCTGGGCGGCCCGGTCAGCGACAGCGTGGCGCAACGGATGGTGGACGGCGCGCAGCAAGTCCATGCGCAAGTCACGCGGCTGGGCCGCACGCTGGTGGACAATGTGACCGAATACCTGCTCGACGAGCAGCCAACCCTGGTGCGGCACGTCGCGCTGGACGAGTTCGGCGCCGGCGTGAGCGCGCTGCGCGACGATCTGGCCCGGCTGGAAAAGCGGCTGGAGAAGCTCGAGCAGCGCAGCCGGTCCGGGCGGGGCTCGGCAGGCGGTTCCGGCACGCTGCCTTCCGCTCACCGCTGATCGCCGATTGCAACTGATCATCCGCCAGCCGACACTGGCCAATCCGCACCGCCCCCAATACTGAAGAACCTGCATGACCCGCTTCCTGCGCCTTTGCAAGATCGTTTTCGTCATCCTCTACTACGGCCTCGACGAGCTCGTACTGTCGGGTTTCAAGAGCCGCCGCATCCGCTTCCTGGTGCGCGTCATCACCATCGGCCGCAAGCTCGACATGCCGCGCGGCGAGCGGCTGCGGCTGGCGCTCACACGCCTGGGCCCGATTTTCGTCAAGTTCGGCCAGGTGCTTTCCACCCGGCGCGACCTGATGCCGGCGGACATTGCCGACGAACTTGCCAAGCTGCAGGACCAGGTGCCGCCGTTCGATTCGGTGGTGGCGGTCAAGATCATCGAGCGCTCGCTGGGCCGGCCGCTGTCCATGCTGTTCGAGAGCTTCGACCACAAGCCGGTGGCCAGCGCCTCGATCGCCCAGGTGCATTTCGCCACCTTGAAGGGCGGTCCCAGCGAGGGGCGCGAAGTGGCGGTGAAAGTCCTGCGCCCCGGCATGCTTCCGGTCATCGACAGCGACCTGGCGTTGATGCGCGACCTCGCGGCCTGGCTGGAGCGTTTCTGGGCCGACGGGAAGCGCCTCAAGCCACGCGAGGTGGTTGCCGAGTTCGACAAATACCTGCACGACGAACTCGACCTGATGATCGAGGCGGCCAATGCCAGCCAGCTGCGCCGCAATTTCGCCGATACCAAGCTGCTGCTCGTGCCCGAGGTGTTCTGGGACTTCTGCAGCAGCGAGGTGTTCGTGATGGAGCGCATGCACGGCATCCCCATCTCGCGCACCGAATCGCTCAAGGCGGCCGGCGTCGACATGCACCTGCTGGCCGAGGAGGGGGTGGAGATCTTCTTCACCCAGGTGTTCCGCGACGGCTTCTTCCATGCCGACATGCACCCTGGCAACATCCTGGTGTCGGTGGCGCCGCAGAGTTTCGGCCGCTATATCGCGCTGGACTTCGGCATCGTCGGCGCGCTTTCCGAGTTCGACAAGAATTACCTGGCGCAGAATTTCATCGCCTTCTTCCGGCGCGACTACCATCGCGTGGCCCTGCTGCACGTGGAATCGGGCTGGGTGCCGCCGAACACGCGGGTGGAGGAGCTGGAAAGCGCAGTGCGCGCTTGCTGCGAGCCCTATTTCGACAAGCCGCTCAAGGAGATCTCGCTGGGCATGGTGCTGATGCGCCTGTTCCAGACCTCGCGCCGCTTCAATGTCGAGATCCAGCCGCAGCTGGTGCTGTTGCAGAAGACCTTGCTGAACATCGAAGGGCTGGGCCGCCAGTTGGATCCCGACCTGGACCTGTGGAAGACCGCCAAGCCCTTTCTCGAGAAGTGGATGCACGAGCAGGTGGGCTGGAAGGGCGCCTGGGAGCGGATCCAGGTGGAGGCGCCGCAATGGGCCAAGATGCTGCCCGACTTCCCGCGCCTGGCGCATCAGTTCCTGGAGCGCCGCGCGCTGGTCGACAACAGCCAGCAAGAGCGGCTGCTGACCGCCCTGATCACAGAGCAGCGCCGCACCAACCGCCTGGTCGGCACGGCGTTGCTGTTGGTGGGAGGCTTTGTCGCTGGCGTGGTGCTGACCGAATTGCTGGCCTGGGTTGGCTATTGGTAGCGCCTGCAGCGGCACAGCTAGCATGAACAAAGGCAATTGAATATAGAGACAGTCGAGGCGCGCTTGACCAAATCCGATAACACCGCCGGCAAGCCCGGCGCTACGCCAGCCTTCGCCACCCGCAACGCGGCCGATCCGGCCTTCTGGGACGAGCGCTTCGAGAAAGGGTTCATGCCATGGGACCTGGGCGGCGTGCCGGCCGATTTCGAGGCCTTCGCCAGCGCGATGGCGCCGTGCCCGACGCTGGTCCCTGGCTGTGGCAATGGCTGGGAAGCCGGCTGGCTCCATGCGCGAGGGTGGCCGGTGGCCGCCATCGATTTCTCGCCGGAGGCAGTGGCGAGCGCGCGGCGCGCGCTGGGGCCTGCCGGGGCTATCGTGCACGAGGCGGATTTCTTTGCGTTCACGCCCAAGCCGGCCTGCCAGCTCATCTACGAACGTGCCTTCCTGTGCGCCTTGCCGCCAGCCATGCGGGCTGCCTATGGCCGGCGCGTGGCGGAGTTGCTGCCGCCAGGCGGCCTGCTGGCCGGCTACTTCTTCCTGGATGAAACGCGCGGCGGGCCGCCCTTCGCGATGCCCGAGGCGGAACTGCGCGCGCTGCTTGCGCCGGCATTCGAGCTGGTGGAGGCGCGTGCCGCCACCGGCTCGCTGCCGGTGTTCGCCGGCCGCGAGCATTGGCAGGTCTGGCGCCGCCGGGCCTAGGCGCCGGTTTTTCCCCTTAGCCGCGCACGCGGCCGTTGTGCTTGTCGTGGTAGATCGCCCGGCTGTCGCGGTTTTCGGCGCGCTGGATGCCGCGTTGTTCGGCCGCGCCCACGTGGCCATTGGCGCCGGCACGCGCTTCGCGCCGGTCGACGTGGGCCTGGCCGCGTTCGAGCTTGCCGGCTTCGCGGTTGGTCAGCGAGCCGTTGGCCACGCCGTTCTGGATGCGTTGCTCCTGATTGATATTGCGTTGCACATCGGCCTGCATGCGCTGCGATGACAGGCTGGCGGGGTTGCCGCTGATGCCGTTATGCGTGTCGCGCGAGATATCGCGGCTCACATTGTTCTCGGCACGCTGGATCGACGCCTGCTCGCGCGGCGAGACTGAGCCGTTGGCAAGGGCATGCGCTTCCATGCGATCGACCCGCGCGGTCTGCTTTTGCAGGCTGGCCGCCTCGCGCGTGCTCAGGCTGCCGGATTGCAGGCCATTCTCGATACGCTGCTCCTGGTTGACGTTGCGCTGCACATCCTGCGCGACCGCCGCGGTCTGGGCGCTGGCCAGACCGGCGCCGAGCAGGCCGGCGGCAATCATCAGGGTCTTGAGCATCAGGGTTTGGCGGTTCGGCATGGTGTTCTCCTTTTCCTTTCGGGGACGTGGGCGGCAGCGCGGCTCGTGGGCTGGTTGCCCGATTTCTGCTGCCGTTCCGCTCTAATGCGCGGCGGGCGAGACGCGCTGACGCAAGCTTTGTAATCCGTGTAACCGCCCGTTATGCGGCCCCTTCCGCACCATGGCGGGGCGCCGCGGCCGATGGTCCCGACCGGAGGCGGGAGGCGGTCTTGTCACCTGTGGCGCGTGCGCTGCATTGATGCCGGCAATTTCCGCATGGCGGGGATTTTTCTTCGCCCGGCACGGTCTGCATCGCTATAATCCGCGTTTTGGTGCGACACGCACTCTCGTGTCCGGGAAAAGAAGTAGCGCCCTAACGTAAGGGGCATCGACCTTGTTGGGACAGGGTAACGGCTTGGGCCTGAGCCTTGAAACCCAACCTATCTCTTGCTTTGACGAACCTGGCCGGTAAAGCCAGGGGAGTCCAATGTGTTGAACGCTTGGCTCGCTAACGCCTGTCGAGTGTGTAGTACTTGCTATTGCTGGATATCCTCCAGCCATATCGCCCAAAGGCGGGGACGCTCGCCTTTGGGCGAGTTCTCTGTAAACAGCCACTCGAAAGAGGGGCTGGGCGTTCCATCGACTCATGTCGGGGAGCGCCACATAGCTTTTGTACCGGTCAGATTGACCGGCGCTACGTTCTTTGGGACGGATGGGAACGCCTTTGGGAGTTCACGTCGGTCAAGTATGCCCCTACGGGGGTCATATTGAGTTGAGAGGTCCCGGATGTAGAGCGAAAGCTCTGCACGTTATGGTTCGGTCGGACTCATCCGCAAGGGTGTTCCGATATAGAACCTGCTATGCGACTAGCAGTAGCCTAGGGAGACATGCGTCACTGGTAACGGTGGGGTGTGAAGCTCTCCTGACAATGTAGCCCCCGCAAGGGTGCCAGTTCGCCGTGAGGCGGACCGGTAGAGATTCCGAGTAGCAACGGGTCGAGGAGCTAGGCTGGCTGGTATGGGTAATGTAAGTGAACTGCTGATAAACGTCGTAAGGATTGCGGTGCCAAAGCTGCTGATAGGCACTAACCAAAATGGTGTGTGGTCGGTTGTCCCGCTCAAAACTCGGGACACGTCGCTTCTGGACCACCGGCGAATAGGCAGACCCTAACCCGGTCTTGTAACGTGCAGGGAACGTGGTAAGCCCGTATGGCTGCCCGAGCGCAGTAAGGCTCAGGCAGGCGAACCGCAAGGAACGCTGTCGGCTGTGCGGGTATGGGAGGTTGGAAAAAGCGAATGCCGGGCTGTAATGGCTCGGATAGGGGTTGAAATATCATCCCACGCGAAAGCGGGCAGACTTCCAACTGGTCAATCGTCGCAGGACGGCTGACAGATCTCGCTTGATGTTCAATTTTCTTCCCTTGAGGGGCAATGTGTCCCTCAAGGGGCATGTTGTCGCTCGATTTTGGGGAAGAGTCTCAAGATTCGGAGGACAGCATGGAAGCATTGATCCGTGAGGATGAATCTGCGCCCTCCGGCGTACCGCAAAGCTGGGGTGCCATCGATTGGCGCCGGGTGGAACGGAACGTCCGGGAAATGCAGATTCGAATTGCGAAGGCAACGCAGGAAGGGGACTGGCGCCGGGTGAAAGCCCTGCAACGATCCCTGACCCGCTCGTGGTCCGCCAAAGCATCGGCGGTAAAACGAGTGACGGAAAACCGTGGCAGGAAAACGGCAGGCGTGGATCGCGTGCTGTGGGACAAGCCTGAGACCCGGTGGGCAGCCATCGGGCAGTTGAAGCGTCGGGGGTATCGACCGCTGCCGTTAAGGCGGGTCTTTATTCCAAAGGCCAACGGGAAGGAACGCCCTCTGGGCATACCGACCATGTTGGACAGAGCCATGCAGGCGTTATACCTGCTGGCGCTGGAACCGGTGTCCGAAGGAATGAGCGATCCGAACTCTTACGGGTTCCGGATCAATCGTTCTACCGCGGATGCCATGTCTCAGCTATTCGTCTCACTATCCCAGAGAGCCTCGGCTCAATGGGTGCTGGAAGCGGATATCAAGGGCTGCTTTGACCATATCAGCCATGACTGGTTGGTGCGCCATGTCCCTATGGACAAGGCAATCCTGCGGAAGTGGTTGAAGGCTGGCGTGGTATTTCAAGGCCAGTTTCAGGCGACCGAAGCTGGAACGCCACAGGGAGGCATCATTTCCCCCACGTTGGCAAACGTGGCGCTGAACGGATTGGAACGACAACTAACTCAGCATCTCACCGCAAAGTTGGGGGTTACCCGATTCAAGAAGCTGAAGGTCAATGTAGTGCGGTATGCGGACGACTTCGTGATCACCGGCAGCACGCCGGAGATGCTAGAGAGCGAGGTGAAGCCGTGGGTCGAACAGTTCCTAGCAGTACGAGGGCTGGCACTGTCCATGGAGAAAACGCGGATCAGCAACATAGCCGAAGGCTTCGACTTTCTAGGGTGGAATTTCCGGAAGTATTCGGGAAAGCTGCTTATCAAGCCAAGCAAGAAGAATGTGCAAACGTTCTATCGCGCGGTGAAGGAGGTCATCGGCCGTCACAAGGGCGTTAAGCAGGAGGTGTTGATCCGAATGCTGAACCCCATGCTACGGGGCTGGGCGCAGTATCACAGCCCGGTGGTGGCAAAGGCGACGTTCACCAGATTGGAGCACGATTTATTTCGGGCTATATGGCGGTGGGCAAAACGGCGACATCCGAAGAAGAACACTGACTGGGTGCGGAAGAAATATTTCACGACGGTCGGCGGTCGAAATTGGGTGTTCGGAACCACGGTAACAAACGCGGGGGGTGAAGTGGACTGGATGGCGCTTTATTCGCTTGAAGGTACGCCCATCCGACGTCACAAGAAAGTTCGAGGGGACTACCATCCTTTCGATCCGGCGCAGGAGAGGTACGGCGAGAGCTTGCGGCAGGTACGCATGTTGCATAACATGTCGCACCGAAAGCAGTGGGTTAAGTTGTACATGTCCCAGCGGGGCTTGTGTGCGGTGTGCCAGTGCAAGATTACCAAGGAGACCGGGTGGGAAGACCATCACATCGAGTACCGTGTACACGGCGGCTCTGATGCTCTAGGGAATCGAGTGCTGCTGCATCCAAACTGTCATATTCAAGTTCATCATCACGGTCGGCCCGTTGCGAAACCGGTACAAATTAACGTACTTTGAGCGGCTTGAGCCGTATGCGGGGAAACTCGCACGTACGGTTCTTAGGGGGGGACGGGGTCAGTAATGACCTTGTCCCTACCCTACATTCGGCTACGACCGCAGGCTAGATCAGCCACCCATGCGGCCCCGACCGATGAATTGGACTCCGGGCAGGGCAGGGGAACACATCCCGCTCACCGGCAACCGGTTTTTCGCCGCAAGGGCATTTTTGGGATAGGCAGCAGCATGCTGATCTGGTTCGTCATCATCTACTGGGTAATCTCTGTCGGCATCGGCCTGTGGGCCGCGCTGCGCGTACGCAACGCCACCGACTTCGCGGTGGCCGGCCGCAGCCTGCCGTTCTATATCGTCACCGCCACCGTGTTCGCCACGTGGTTCGGCTCTGAGACGGTGCTGGGCATCCCCGCGGTCTTTCTCAAGGAAGGCCTGTCCGGGGTGGTGTCCGATCCCTTCGGTTCTTCGCTCTGCCTGATCCTGGTCGGCTTGTTCTTCGCGCGTCCGCTATACCGGATGAATCTGCTCACCATTGGCGATTACTACCACAACCGCTACGGGCGGCTGGCCGAGGTGCTGACCACGCTGTGCATCGTGATGTCCTACCTGGGCTGGGTCGCCGCGCAGATCAAGGCGCTTGGCCTGGTGTTCTTCACCGTCTCGGACGGCACCCTGTCGCAGGAAACCGGCATGATGATCGGCGCCGCCAGCGTGCTGGTCTACACGCTGTTTGGCGGCATGTGGGCGGTGGCGGTGACCGACTTCCTCCAGATGATCATCATCGTGATCGGCATGTTGTATATCGGCTACGAGGTCAGCGGCCAGGCCGGCGGCGTGGCGGCGGTGGTGTCGCACGCGGCGGCGGCCGGCAAGTTCGAGTTCCTGCCCTCGCTGGACCTGATACAGATCATCGGTTTCGCGGCGGCGCTGTTCACCATGATGCTGGGGTCGATCCCGCAGCAGGACGTGTTCCAGCGCGTGACCTCGTCGCGCACCGAGAAGATTGCCGGACGCGCCTCGGTGCTGGGCGGCGTGCTGTATTTCTGCTTTGCCTTTATCCCGATGTTCCTGGCCTATTCGGCCACCATGATCGATCCGGAGATGGTGCAGAAGTACATCAACACCGATTCGCAACTGATCCTGCCCAAGCTGATCCTGACGCACGCGCCCATGTTCGCCCAGGTGATGTTCTTCGGCGCGCTGTTGTCCGCCATCAAGAGCTGCGCTTCGGCGACGCTGCTGGCGCCGTCCGTTACCTTCGCCGAGAACATCCTGCGGCCGTATTTCCGCCATCTCGACGACCGCCGTTTCCTGCGCGTGATGCAGGCGGTGGTGCTGGTGTTCGCGGTGCTGGTGACGCTGTTCGCGCTGAACTCGCATCTTTCCATCTTCCATATGGTGGAGAATGCCTACAAAGTCACATTGGTATCGTCGTTCGTGCCACTGGCCTTCGGCATGTTCTGGAAACCGGCCACCCGCCAGGGCGGGCTGGCCGCCATCCTCCTGGGCCTGACTTCCTGGCTGTGCTGCGAGATCGCCTTCGCCGACGCGGCGGTGCCGCCGCAGATGGTCGGTTTGCTGTTCTCCATCGGCGGCATGGTCTTCGGTTCGCTGCTGCCGCAGTGGATCGGCGACCATCCGCGCGTCGAGGAAGTGCATCTGGCCTGACCGATGCGGCGCCGCGCGTGGTGCGCGTGCCTCTGGCGGCATTTCTGGCCCTTTTTCAGCCGGCCCGCTGTTCTCAGAACGGTTTATAATTCAAGGCTTTGCACCGCAAGGTGGCGCACGGGAGCGGCAACTTCCCCGTCGGCGCGACTGCGCGGTCCCCCCATTTTCCGTTCCAGAATCCTCGCGGAGTGCCACTTATGCCGATCTATGCCTATCGTTGCGACGCCTGCGGCCACGGGCGCGATGTGCTGCAGAAAATGAGCGATGCGCCGCTCACTGACTGCACATCCTGCGGCGCAACGGGCACGTTCAAGAAACAACTGACCGCCGCGGGCTTCCAGCTCAAGGGTTCGGGCTGGTACGTCACCGACTTCCGTGGCGGCAGCGGCGGCACCGCCGCGGCTCCCGCCGGTGCTGCCCCGGCCGCCGCCGGCGCGGCCGATAGCGGCAGCGCTGCCGCGGCTGCGCCTTCCTCCGGCGACGCGTCCGGCTCCACCAGCACGGCCACCGCAAGCGCCGCCGGCGGTTGCGGCAGCGCCTGCGCTTGCCATTGAAGGCAGAACGCACCGTGGCAGCGAAGAAAACGTCCGCCCTCAAGACCTGGTTCCTGACCGGGCTGCTGGTGCTGGTGCCGCTGGGCATCACGCTCTGGGTGCTGAATCTCGTCATCGGCACCATGGACCAGAGCCTGGCGCTGCTGCCGGAAGCCTGGCAGCCCGACAAGCTGTTCGGCCGGCGCATCCTGGGCCTGGGCGCGATCCTGACGGTCGTGTTCATCCTGCTGGTGGGGCTGCTGGCCCACAACTTCATCGGCCAGCGGCTGGTGCGCTGGTGGGAAGCGCTGTTGCGCCATATCCCGGTGGTGGGGCCGATCTACACCAGCGTCAAGCAGGTATCCGACACGCTGCTGTCCTCGTCCGGCAATGCCTTTCGCAAGGCCTTGCTGGTGCAGTATCCGCGTGAAGGCTCGTGGACCATCGCCTTCCTGACCGGGCGGCCCGGCGGCGATGTGCAGAATCACCTGCAGGGCGAATATGTCAGCGTCTACGTGCCGACCACGCCCAATCCGACCTCGGGCTTCTTCCTGATGATGCCCAAGGCCGATACCATCGAACTCGACATGACCGTCGACGCCGCGCTGAAGTACATCGTCTCGATGGGCGTGGTGGCGCCGACCGAGCTGCCGCGCAAGAGCGGCCCGGTGCGCGCTGGCGAGGCGGATGCCGAAGCCCTCGCCGAGTCCGCCGACTCTTCKCATTCAAATTGATCGCCGGCCGCATCGGCGGCCGCGTTATTCCTGGAATTCTCCTATGTCCATGCGTACTCACTACTGCGGTCTCGTGACCGAACAACTGACGGGCCAGGAAGTGGCCCTGACCGGCTGGGTGCAGCGCCGCCGCGATCACGGCGGCGTGATCTTCATTGACCTGCGCGACCGCGAAGGCCTGGTGCAGGTGGTATGCGATCCCGATCGCCCAGAGATGTTCAAGGCCGCCGAAGAGATTCGCAACGAGTTCTGCATCCGCGTCACCGGCAAGGTCCGTGCACGTCCGGAAGGCACCGAGAACGCCAACCTGACCTCCGGCAAGATCGAGGTGCTGTGCCATGAGCTGACCGTGCTCAACCCGTCGGTCACGCCCCCGTTCCAGCTCGACGACGACAACCTGTCCGAGACCACCCGCCTGACCCACCGCGTGCTCGACCTGCGCCGCCCGCAGATGCAGTACAACCTGCGCCTGCGCTACAAGGTGGCCATGGAAGTGCGCAAGTACCTGGACGCGCAAGGCTTTATCGACATCGAGACGCCGATGCTGGGCAAGAGCACGCCCGAAGGCGCGCGCGACTACCTGGTGCCCTCGCGGACCAACCCGGGCCACTTCTTCGCGCTGCCGCAGTCGCCGCAGATCTTCAAGCAGATGCTGATGGTGTCGGGCTTCGACCGCTACTACCAGATCACCAAGTGCTTCCGCGACGAGGACCTGCGTGCCGACCGCCAGCCCGAGTTCACGCAGATCGACTGCGAGACCTCGTTCCTGAACGAGCAGGAGATCCGCGACCTGTTCGAGGACATGATGCGCACGGTGTTCAAGAACGCCATCGACGTCGACCTGGACGCCAGCTTCCCGGTGATGGAATTCCGCGAGGCCATGGCCCGTTTCGGTTCGGACAAGCCTGACCTGCGCGTCAAGCTCGAATTTACCGAACTGACCGACGCCATGAAGGACGTCGATTTCAAGGTGTTCTCCGGCCCCGCCAACAGCGAGAACGGCCGCGTGGTCGGCCTGTGCGTGCCGGGCGGCGCCGCCATCTCGCGCAGCGAGATCGATGCTTACACCCAGTTCGTCGCCATCTACGGCGCCAAGGGCCTGGCCTGGATCAAGGTCAACGAAGTGGCCAAGGGCCGCGACGGCCTGCAATCGCCGATCGTCAAGAACCTGCATGACGCGGCCATCGCCGAGATCCTGAAGCGCACCGGCGCCAAGGACGGCGACATCATCTTCTTCGGCGCGGACAAGGCCAAGGTCGTCAACGACGCCATCGGCGGCCTGCGCCTGAAGATCGGCCACTCCGAGTTCGGCAAGACCCACGGCCTGTTCGAGGACGTGTGGAAGCCGCTGTGGGTGATCGACTTCCCGATGTTCGAGTACGACGAGGAAGACGCCCGCTGGGTCGCCATGCACCACCCGTTCACCAGCCCCAAGGACGAGCACCTGCAATACCTGGAAACCGATCCGGGCAAATGCATCGCCAAGGCCTACGACATGGTCCTGAACGGCTGGGAAATGGGCGGTGGCTCGGTGCGGATCTTCCGCGAGGACGTGCAGAGCAAGGTGTTCCGCGCCCTGAAGATCGGCGAGGAAGAAGCACGCGCCAAGTTCGGCTACCTGCTGGACGCGCTGCAATACGGCGCGCCCCCGCACGGCGGCCTGGCCTTCGGCCTGGACCGCATCGTCACCATGATGGCCGGCGCCGATTCGATCCGCGACGTGATCGCCTTCCCCAAGACCCAGCGCGCCCAAGACTTGCTGACGCAAGCGCCGAGCGCGGTCGACGAGAAGCAGCTGCGGGAGCTGCATATCCGCTTGCGTGCCGCGGAGCCGAAGACGGCCTGAGCCGGGGTTTCGACTGCCTGAGGAAGGGCCGCGCGCAAGCGCGGCCCTTCTTGTTTTTCCGGGCGTATCAGATGCTCGTCGCGGTCGCGGGCAAGCTGGCCTCTCGCGCTCGCCCTGCCAGCATCACGCAAATCAGCGATAGTGCCGCAAATCCCGCATAGAAGACCGCCATCGGCCACCACTGCGGAAAGAACCTGTCCGCCAGCAGTGTCGCCAGCAGCGGAGTCAGGCCGCCGGCGAAGGCGCCGCACACCTGGTACGACAGCGAGATGGCGGTGTAGCGGATGCGCGCGGCGAACATGCCGGTGACAAAGCCGGCAATGACGGCGTAGTAGCCCGATTCACACAACGTGGCGATGGCGATGCCCAGGAACACCGTGTGCGGCTGGCCAGTGCGAACCAGGGGCAGCATGACGAACGGCACGGCGATGGCGCATGCCGCAACGACGGCCAGCACGCGCCGGGTGCCGAAGCGGTCGGCTAGATGCGCCGCGCCCAGTTGCACGAAGAACTGCAGCACCGCCACCCAGAACATGCAGTCGAGAATCATCTCCCGGTCCAGCGCAAGGTACTGCGTGGCATAAGAGATCATGAAGATGTTGCTGAAGTAGACCCCGGCGATGCCGTACACGTTGGCGCCGATCGCCAGCACGATCAGCGGCCACGCGCGTAGCGCTTCGGCCAGCGGCTGGCTGGCCACGTCGCCGGTGGCCTGCATCGCCTCGAATTCCGGCGATTCGTTGACCGACAGCCGGATCGCGAAGCCAACCGCCAGCAGCACCGCGCTGGCCAGGAAGGGCAGGCGCCAGCCCCATTGCATGAGGGCGTCGTGATCGAGCCGGCTGATGGCGCTGAAGGCCAGCATCGACAGGATCAGCCCGCCCGCGCTGCCAAGTTGCGCGAACGAGGCGAAGAAGGTGCGCCGGCCGGCCGGCGCGTGCTCGCCTGCCAGCAACACCGCGCCGCCCCACTCGCCGCCGACCGCGATGCCCTGCAGTACGCGCAACGCCACCAGCGCCACGGGCGCGATCCATCCGGCCTGCGCATAGGTCGGCAGGCAGCCGATCAGTACCGTGGCGATGGCCATCAAGGACAGCGTGCCCATGAGCGCGCGCTTGCGCCCAAGGCGATCGCCGATGCGCCCGAACAGAACGCCACCAACGGGCCGCGCCAGAAAGCCGATGGCGAACGAGCCGAACGAGGCCAGCAGGCTCAGCAGGCGGCTCTCGCCGGGAAAGAACAGCGGTCCGAAAACCAGCGCCGCGGCCGTGGCGTAACTGTAGAAATCGTACCACTCGATGGTGGTGCCGACGAACGATGCCAGGGCCGCGCGGCGCGGTTGGGGGGCAGGCTGCTTGGTCTGCATGGTGGGTCTCCTGTTTATGGCTTTGGCGAAGGCATCAGGCGTCGCGGTATTCGACGCCGGGCAGCACGCACAGCAGTTCGAACGCCAGATTGGCCCCGAGCAGCGCCGTGGTGCCAAACGGGTCATAGGGCGGCGATACCTCGACCAGGTCGGCGCCGACGATATCCAGCCCGCGCGCGCCACGCACGATCTCCAACGCCTGTGGCACCGTCAGTCCGCCAATCTCCGGCGTGCCGGTGCCGGGAGCGTAGGCAGGGTCGATGCCGTCGATATCGAAAGTGATGTAGACCGGGCCGCCCCGCAGGCGCGCGCCGACTTCCTCCATCAGCGGTGCCAGCGAGCGGTGCCAGCATGCTTCGGCAGTAACCACCTGAAATCCCTGCTGGCGGCACCAGTCGAAATCCTCGGCGGCATAGCCGGTGCCGCGCAGGCCGATCTGCACCACACGGCCGCAATCGAGCAGCCCTTCCTCCACCGCGCGGCGGAACGGCGTGCCGTGCGCGATCTTCTCGCCGAACATGGTGTCGTTCACATCGGCATGCGCATCGACATGGATCAGTCCGACGCGGCCATACCTGGCGTGCATGGCGCGCAGGATCGGCAGCGTGACGGTGTGGTCGCCGCCCAGCCCGACCGGGCGGCACCCCGTGGCGATGATGTCGCGGTACGCCGCCTCGATGCGCGCGATGGAATCGTGCAGGTTGTATGGATTGGTCGCCACGTCGCCGATATCGGCCACGCGCAGCGAATCGAACGGGGCGGCGCGCGTGGCCATGTTGTAGGGGCGCAGCAGCACGGATTCGGCCCGGATCTGGCGGGGCCCCAGCCGCGCGCCGTTGCGGTTGGACGTGCCCAGGTCGAACGGCACGCCGACAAAGCAGGCATCCAGCCCGGCGGTGCTGCCGGCGGCGGGCAGCCGCATCATGGTGGCGATGCCGCCAAAGCGCGGCATGGCGTTGCCGGACATCGGCTGGAAGGGTTCGGCAGCGCCGGCCGGGTTGCGTAGCAGCTTTGCATTCATGGCGATCGATTCATCATGCCGCGCCCGGTGGCATGTCATGGTGGAGGGATCTGAATTCTTGCTGATTGTTTCGACGCGTAGAATGCGAAACTTCTGAACCAAACATTGATCCGGATCGATGTACCAACCATGCTGGGACAACCCTCCGATCTTGACCTGCGCCTGATCCGCGTTTTCCTGGCGGTAGTGGACGCCAACGGCATCACACCCGCGCAGGCGACGCTCAACGTCAGCCAGTCCACCATCAGCACGCAGCTTTCAACGCTGGAAACACGGCTGGGCTACCGGCTGTGTGAACGCGGGCGCAGCGGTTTCCGGCTGACTCCGCGCGGCCGGCAATTCGTCGAATCCGGGCGCAAGCTGCTGACGGCGCTGGATGTCTTTGGCGCAGAAGCGCGCAAGGTGGGGCGCACGCTGGTGGGCACGCTCAACCTGGGCTTGATCGGGCATACGCCGGTGAGCGCCAATGCGCGCATCAGCCAGGCAATCGAGTGCTTCCGCCAACGCGACGAATCCGTGCACTTCTCGGTGTCGGTGCGTTCGCCGGGGGAACTGGAAGGATTGCTGCTGGACGGCAAGATCCACATGGGTATCGGCTACTTCTGGCATCGCGTGCCCGCGCTGGACTACACCACCATCTTTCACGAGACCCAGCTTGCCTATGCCGGACGCGGCCATCCGCTTTTTGCCGAGGCCGGGCGCATCGACCCGGCGGTCACGCTCGGCCATGCGTGGGCCTGGCGCAGCTATCCGCTGCCGGAGGCCGCGGGCTCGCCGGCAGACCGGCTGGTGACGGCGATGGCGGACAACATGGAGGCAGTGGCGATGCTGGTGCTGTCCGGCCGGCACCTGGGCTATTTGCCGGCACATTTCGCGGCCCCCTACGTGCTGCAGGGCCAGTTGGCCCCGCTCGCGCCGGACGCGATGCGCTATGAGGTACCGTTCGACATGGTGGTGCGCCGCAAGCCGCACGGGAGCGATTTGCTGGACGCCTTCATCGCCGACATGAAGGCGGCGCACGCCTGACGCGCGGCTGCTCCTGTGGGGTCTGGTGATCCTCTTCCGCGCGCGCCGGCCATTCGGCACCCCGTGCCTGGTTTCCAATTGTTACATCGCGGAACGAAGCCCCCTCCTGTCCAGTCTTCTCCCTTTATAGCGCCAAGCCGCAAGCCCATTTCGAAGGCGCACCGGCCGCGCGGGAGGAATTTGCCGTGCACCTGGATGTAGAACTGATTCGCCAGTTTTTGCTGGCCCATGCCGAGACCATCGTCACCTGGCTTGTCGCCGGGCTGGCGATGATGCTGCTGGCGCGTTTCGAATTGCGGCGCGCGGYGCGCCGCTCGGCGGTGGCCATGTCGGAGTCCGTGGCGACCACGGTGGCGGCCTGCGTGCCGGATATCGCGCATGCGGCGCAGACCGGCGGCGGTGCCGTGCCAATGCCGGAACCGGTGGAGATGCAGCGCGCCGAAGCCCTGCGCCGGGTGGCGCTGGATACGGTGGGAACGGTCATGGCGCGCGGACGCTGGCTGGAAGACCTGGGCAACCTGCGCCTGGCCGACGACGCCCTGGTTCAGGGCAGCCGCGCCGGCGGCGCGGATCCGCTGCTTGTCGTAGCGCCCCAGCCGGTGGTACAGGCTTACCTGCTGGCGCAGCGTACCTTCGACGAGCACGCGGCGCACCTGCGCGACGAGCGCCGCGAGGCACTACGCCTGCAGGACGGATTACAGGCGCTGGCGGCGGAGGCCACCCATATCGAGCAGGAAACCGGCAGCATCGTGATGCGCTTCGAGCAGGTCAACGCGCAAGCGGCCCAGGGCGTGGACGCGGGCGACTACCAGCGCTTCCTGATCCAGAAGTACAACGCGCTCGGCGTGCGCGAAAAGGAGATAGCGCAGGAACGCTTGCAATTGCAGGCGCAACTGCGGGAATGCGCCGAACGCCTTGCCGCGCATGCGCACGCGGCTTCGCGCGAGTACACCCAGGCGCTCACGCCGCTGATGCAGCAACTACGCGCCGCATGGGGCCACGGCGACTCTCCCGGCGTCTTCGAGACCTGGCTGCGCGAGGCGCCGGTCCAGTCCAGCGTCCACGCTGCTTGAGTGTCGTCCGGGCGCCGGAAGCCACGGGAAGCGTTGCCAGGTTCCAGCCGCGCCTGATCCGTCCCCTCCCATCATGCATCCAGCCCGTGAGACCGTTCCGGCGACCATGTTTCCCATGGCGGCCGGGTGCATCTGCGGTAAGCTTGGGGACGCCGTTTGTCTTATCCCCATGTCCTACAAAATCCCTGAATCCGTCCTGGTCGTGGTCCACACGCCGGACCTGCAAGTGCTGTTGATCGAGCGCGCCGACCGGCCGGGTTACTGGCAGTCCGTCACCGGCAGCCTGGACGCGCCCGACGAGCCGCTGGCCGTGACGGCCGCCCGCGAAGTGGCGGAGGAAACCGGCATCATCGCCGCCGAGCATCAACTGGACGACTGGCAGCACACCATCGACTACGAGATCTATCCCCAGTGGCGCCACCGTTACGCCGCCGGCGTGACGCGCAACACCGAGCACTGGTTCGGCCTGCGCGTGGCGCAGCCGGTGCCGGTGACGCTGGCACCACGCGAGCACCTGCAATATCAGTGGCTGCCGTGGCGCGAGGCCGCCGCGCTCTGCTTCTCGAGCAGCAATGCGGAGGCGGTGCTGCAACTGGGCTGGCGCGTGCAGGGACAGCGCGCGGCCTGTGGAGCGGCCTCATGAGACTGCGCGTCGTTACCTACAACATTCACAAGGGCGTGACCGGCATCAAGGGCAAGTCGCGCATCCATAACGTGCGCGACGGCCTGCATGTGGTCAATGCCGACATCGTCTTCCTGCAGGAAGTGCAGGACCGCAATGACCGCCTGGTGGCGGCCGCCTTGTTCGACCCGGACTATACGCAGCTCAACTACCTGGCCACCGATGCCTACCCGCACTCGGTGTATGGGCGCAATGCGGTGTACGACCACGGGCACCACGGCAATGCCATCCTGTCGCGCCATCCGATCCTGATGTCGGAAAACCTCGACATCTCCGACCATCGCTTCGAGCAGCGCGGCCTGCTGCATGCGGTGGCGGATATGAACGGCGTCGAGGCCCATCTGATCTGCGTGCATTTCGGGCTGTTCGCCCGCAGCCGCGCGCGCCAGGCGGAGGCGCTGGTCAAGCGCGTGTGCGACGTGGTGCCGGCCGAAGCGCCGCTGGTGATCGCCGGCGATTTCAACGACTGGAACCACCGCCTCGACAACCTGATCTGCACCACGCTGGGGGCGACGGAAGTTTCCCATGCGGGCGGTGCACGGCTGCACACTTTTCCCAGCCACATGCCTTGGTGGCAACTCGACCGCATCTATGTGCGCGGATTCGAGATCGAGCACGCCAGCGCGCTGACCGGCCGCGAATGGGCCCAGCGCTCTGACCACGTGCCGTTGATGGCCGAGCTTGCCCGCATTTCCGTCCCGGAGCGGCCGGTTGCCCACAAGGCCAAGGCCGGCATCTCTTCGTGAAGCCCCGCGCCGGCGCGCGGGTTGTCTTCAGGCCCCCATTTTTTCCAGCATGATTTCGATGAAGCGCGCCTGCTTGGGCAAAGGCCGCGGGTCGCGCGGATAAAGCAGGTGCACAGGCCTCGGCGCTGGCGTGGCGTCTTCCAGAAGCGGTACCAGCAGGCCTGCGGCGATGTCGGCCGCCAGCAGTACTTCAGGCTGCATGACGATGCCGCAGCCGGACAGCGCGGCGCGCCGCAACGCCTGGCCGTTATTGGCAGCGAGCGGCGCCGCCGCCATCCGCCCGGGACCGCCCTCGAATGCCGGCCAGCCCATGCCTTGTGGCCACAACAGGTGGTTCAGGCAGCGATGTCCGGCCAGGTCTGACAGGGAACGGGGATGGCCCGCCTGCGCCAGGTAGGCAGGCGCCGCGCAGATCGCCATGCGGTAGGGCCGCAAGGGGCGCGCGACCAGGTGGTCCGAACTGGCCAGCGCGCCGATGCGGACAGCAGCATCGAAACCGTCGGCAATCAGGTCGGTAAAGGCGTCGTCAAGCACCAGTTCCACCGTGACTTCCGGATAGTTCAGGAGGAACGCCGATACTGCCTCGGCGACCGCCGTCTCTCCCAGCGTCACCGGGGCGGTGACGCGCAAGCGCCCGCGCGGCTGGCTGTGCAGGCGTTCCGCAACGGTTTCCGCGTTGCGCACACGCTCCAGTATCAGCCGGCATTCCTCCAGGAACAGGCGCCCGGCTTCGGTCAGGCTCTGGCGCCGCGTGCTGCGTTGCAGCAGGCGCACGCCCAGATGGCGTTCGAGCTGGCCCACATGCTTGCCCACCATCACCGCCGACAGGCCCAGCGCATCGGCGCAGGCACTGAAGCTGCCGGCTTCGGCGGCGGCGGCGAAGACTTCCATGCTGCGTAGCTTGTCCACGGATTACTAATTAAAAGTTAGGTATCCGCAAAATCGTATCCCATTTATCCGTGCCTGGCCCACTTTCATAATCGGTTTTTGAAGCGGAGGGAAGGAATCCCCCGCACCTTGGGCTAATGGACGACCGGAGAGTGGGATGAAAATTATCGTGATCGGGGCCAGCGGCACCCTTGGCCAGGCGGTGGTCCAGAACCTGTCGGCGCGCCATGAAGTGGTGCGCGTCGGCAAGTCGGGTGGCGATCATCGGGTCGACCTGACGCAGCCCGGGTCGGTGCAGGCCTTGTTCGAATCGACCGGCCGGGTAGATGCCATCGTCGCCACCACCGGGAGCCTGTTTTTTGGCCCGCTCGCGCAGATGCGCGCCGAGGATTTCGCGATCGGGCTGCAAGACAAGTTGCTCGGGCAGGTGCGCCTGGCGCTGGTTGGCCAGCACTTCCTGAACGATGGCGGCTCGATCACGCTCACCAGCGGGATCGTCGGCAGCGAGCCGATCCGCATGGGCGCCAATGCCGGCAGCGTCAATGCCGCGCTGGAAGGGTTCGTGCGCAGCGCGGCGCCTGAACTGGAGCGTGGCCTGCGCATCAACGTGGTCAGCCCGACCGTGGTGCAGGAGTCATGGTCCGCCTATGGCGATGTCTTCCCCGGTTTCGAGGCGGTGCCGGCGGCGCGTGTCGCATTGGCCTACCAGCGCAGCATCGAGGGGCCGCGCAGCGGCCACGTCTATCGCGTCTGGTGAGGCTGCGCCAGGGTGGCGGCCAGGGCTGGCGTGAGTTCGAGCGCGCCATCCTGGATCAGTTGGCAGATGGCATCGAGGTCGGACAGGTCCAGCACGGGCAGGGCGGTGAGCATGGCCACCGCCTCCGGTTTGTCGCTGGCTATGGCCACAATGCTCCGCACCTGCGGCCATAGCGACGGCCTGCCAAGGTCCGGCCGGAACACTTCCAGCTTGGGGAAATCGCTGTGCTTGTAGCCTTCCACCAGCACCAGGTCGGTGCCGGCTGGCAGCACGGCAAGCGCGTCGGCCAGTTCGGGCGAGGCTTCGGACTCGGGGTAGTGGCGCATCAGCGTCAGGTGGCGCGCGCCCACCAGCACGACATTGGCGCATCCGGCCTGGCGCATGCGCCAGGAATCCTTGCCAGGGGTGTCGGGGTCGAAGCCGTGGTGGGTGTGCTTGACGCCGGCCACGCGCAGCCCGGCTGCGACGAAACGCGGGATCAACTGATCCAGCAGCGTGGTCTTGCCGCTGCCGGACGAACCGGAGATGCCGAAAACCTTCACGATGTCGGGGCGGTGAGGGGATAAAGCGCCGACGATAGCAGAGAACGGCCGGAAAGGCCGGAACAGTGCGCCGTGCGCGCCGCCTTTGGCGCGCACGGGACATCGGCGTGCCTGATAATGTGCCCCATGTCCCCGATTCCGATCCCACGCCAGCCGTACGCGCTGCCCTGCGGCATTGCCGCCTCGCGCGACGATGCCGATGCGCCGGCGCCCCCGCGCGCGCCGCGGCGCGCCGGTCCGCTGCGTTCCGAGTGGCGCCGCGGCAAGCCCTTGGGCGGCAACGCCGTCCGCCTGCTGCGTGGCGGCCAGGAGTTTTTCCCCGCCCTGATTGCCGCTATCGACCAGGCTGTGTTCTCGGTTTCGCTGGAAACCTATATCTATGCCGATGACGAGGTTGGCACGGCAGTGAGCGATGCCCTGATCCGCGCTGCCGGGCGTGGCGTGATCGTGCGCCTGGTCGTGGATGGCTTCGGCGCCGGCGACATGCCGGCCGGGCTCGCCGCGCGCCTGCGCGATGGCGGCGTGTGCCTGAAGATCTTCCGCCCCGTGCGCCGCTTCAGCCTGGCGCGGCGCAACCTGCGCCGGCTGCACCGGAAGCTGGCGGTGATCGACCAGCAGATCGGCTTCGTTGGCGGCATCAATATCATCGACGACCACAACCACGGGCCTTTCGAGAGCGCGGGGCTGGGCCCGCGCTATGACTTCGCCGTGGCGGTGCGGGGCCCGCTGGTCAACCAGATCGCGCTGACCGCCGAACGCCTGTGGTGGCAGCTTTCGCTGCGCGGCGAAATGCGTACCGTCGGCCTGGCCGGCGTGGCGGCCGAGTTCCCGCTGATCACCGACCTGCCGCTGCCGCGCCAGGACCTCGCCGGCGGCATGCGCGCCGCGCTGCTCTTGCGCGACAACCTGCGCAACCGCCGCGCCATCGAGCGCCAGTACCTGCAGGCGCTGGGCGGCGCGCGGCGGGAGGTCATCATCGCCAATGCGTACTTCCTGCCCGGGCACAAGATGCGCCGCGCCTTGCTGGCCTGCCGCAAGCGCGGCGTGCGCGTGCGGCTGCTGCTGCAGGGCATGGTCGAGTACCGCCTGCAGCACTATGCGACGCACGCGCTGTATGCGACCTTGCTCGGCGCTGGCGTGGAGATCCACGAATACGGCGAGAGTTTCCTGCACGCCAAGGTGGCTGTGATCGACGATGCCTGGGCCACGGTGGGATCCAGCAACCTGGACCCGTTCAGCCTGCTGCTGGCGCGCGAGGCCAACGTGGTGGTCTCCGACGGCGCGTTTTGCGCCGAACTGCGCCAGGAACTGGAGCTTGCCATTGCCTCGCGCAGCGTCGAGGTCAAGGCCGCCACCCATGCGCGGCGCTCGGCGTTGCGCCGCATGGGAAGCTGGGCCGCGTATATGGTGCTGCGCGTCGGCGTGATCATCGCGGGCGTGACAGGGCGCTACTGATCGCGGGACAATGCGCCGGGCCGCGCGGGCATGTTGCTTTGCGGCACGGGGGCGGGAAATATCGCTGCCTCGCTGCGCCGTGGCATGTTGCAGCGCAAGAGGCGCGGCCGCTGCGTTTAGAAACCCCGATCTAATTAAAAGCTTGCTGCCGGCGAGCGCCATCACAATAATCTGAACGATCGTTCTTTTTTGCCTTAGACTGCGTGCATTCGCGTCTGCCGGGCGGTGATAACAGGCAGCCAGGCAGCGAAAAAAGCACTACGTCAGGGTCAAACGCTGCGCGATCAGGATCGCGCAGCGAAGAACGGAGAAATAATCATGCGACACCAGTCAGCTCGTCTCGAATCCGGCACTTCCGCGTCTCCCGCGCCCATGCGCAAGGGGGAAATGACGCGCGTGGCGATTCTGGATGCCGCGCTGGAGCTGTCGTCCCGCGACGGGCTCGAAGGCTTGACCATCGGCTTGTTGGCGGAACGCATGCAGATGAGCAAAAGCGGCGTGTTCGCGCATTTCGGTTCGCGCGAGGACCTGCAGGTGGAAGTGGTGCGCGAGTATCACCGCCGTTTCGAGCAAGAGGTCTTCTACCCCTCGCTGCACGAACCGCGAGGCTTGCCGCGCTTGCAGTCCATGGTGCGCCGCTGGATGGAAAAGCGCATCCAGGAAGTGACCACGGGATGCATCTACATCAGCGGGGCGGTGGAGTACGACGACCGCGCGGAAAGCCCGGTGCGTGACGAGCTCGTCAAGAGCGTCACCATCTGGCGCGCCGCGCTCACGCGTGCCATCGACCAGGCCAAGGAACAGGGGCACCTGCGCGCGGACTGCGATCCGCGCCTGATGCTGTTTGAAATGTACAGCCTTGAACTAGGCTTGCATCACGACGCCCGTTTCCTGCGGCTGCCCGCCAGTGCGGAGCTTGCCATGGTCGCACTCAACAAGTTGATTCAGTCTTACCGTACCTGACGCCGCCGCGGCGTCCCGTGCCGGATCGTGCACGGGCGGCGTAGCGGCTTTGCAAACCTCCAAGGAGTCTTTGATGGGCCAGTACACCGCACCGTTGCGCGACATGCAGTTCGTGCTCCATGAATTGCTCGGCGTGGAAGCCGAACTCAAGGCGCTGCCGAAGCACGCAGACATCGACGCGGACACCATCAACCAGGTGCTCGAGGAAGCCGGCAAGTTCTGCTCCGAAGTGGTGTTCCCGCTCAACCAGAGCGGCGACCGCGAAGGCTGCACCTACGTCGGCGACGGCGTGGTGACCGCGCCCAAGGGCTTCAAGGAAGCCTACCAGCAGTACGTGGAAGCCGGCTGGCCGGCGCTGGGCTGCGACCCGGAATACGGCGGCCAGGGCCTGCCCATCCTGGTCAACAACGCCCTGTACGAGATGCTGAACTCGGCCAACCAGGCGTGGACCATGTACCCCGGCCTGTCGCACGGCGCGTATGAGGCGCTGCACGCGCACGGCACGCCCGAGTTGCAGAAGGTCTACCTGCCCAAATTGGTCTCCGGCGAATGGACCGGCACCATGTGCCTGACCGAGCCGCATTGCGGCACCGACCTGGGCATCCTGCGCAGCAAGGCCGAGCCGCAAGGCGACGGTTCCTACAGCATCAGCGGCACCAAGATCTTCATCTCGGCCGGCGAGCACGATCTCTCCGCCAATATCATCCACCTGGTGCTGGCGCGCCTGCCGGACGCGCCGCAGGGCACCAAGGGCATCTCGCTGTTCGTGGTGCCGAAGTTCATCCCCGACGCCAATGGCAACCCGGGCGAGCGCAACGGCATCCAGTGCGGTTCGATCGAGCACAAGATGGGCATCCACGGCAACGCCACCTGCGTGATGAACCTGGATGGCGCGCGCGGCTGGATGGTGGGCGAGCCCAATAAGGGTCTGAACGCCATGTTCGTGATGATGAACGCCGCCCGCCTGGGCGTTGGCATGCAGGGCCTGGGCCTGACCGAAGTGGCCTACCAGAACTCGCTGGCCTACGCCAAGGACCGCCTGCAGATGCGCGCGCTGACCGGTCCCAAGGCACCGGACAAGCCGGCCGACCCGATCATCGTGCACCCCGACGTGCGCCGCATGCTGCTGACGCAGAAGGCCTTCGCCGAAGGCGGCCGCGCGTTCAGCTACTGGACCGCGCTGCAGATCGACCGCGAACTGTCGCATCCGGACGAATCCGTGCGCAAGGAGGCTGGTGATCTCGTCGCATTGCTGACGCCGGTGATCAAGGCCTTCCTGACCGACAATGCGTTCACCGCCACCAATGAGGGCATGCAGGTGTTCGGCGGCCACGGCTATATTGCCGAGTGGGGCATGGAGCAGCATGTGCGCGACGCGCGCATCAACATGATCTACGAGGGCACCAACACCATCCAGGCGCTGGACCTGCTGGGCCGCAAGATCCTGGGCGACATGGGCGCCAAGATGAAGGCCTTCGGCAAGATCGTGCAAGCGTTCGTCGAGGAAGAAGGCACCAACGAAGCCATGCAGGAGTTCGTCAACCCGCTGGCGGACCTGGGCGACAAGGTGCAGAAGCTCACCATGGAAATCGGCATGAAGGCCATGGCCAACCCCGACGAAGTCGGCGCCGCCGCGGTGCCTTACCTGCGCGTGGTGGGTCACTTGGTGTTCTCGTACTTCTGGGCCCGCATGGCCAAGATCGCGCTGGAGAAGGAAGCCAGCGGCGACAAGTTCTACACCAGCAAGCTGGCTACCGCGCGCTTCTACTTTGCCAGGCTGCTGCCGGAGACCGCGTCGCAGATCCGCATGGCGCGTGCCGGTTCGGCGACGCTGATGGCGCTGGACGCGGATTTGTTCTGACTGGCCGTCTTGATTTAACACGGTTGTATTAGCGCACCAGCGGCAACAGCAAAGCCAGCGCGGCGCGCCGCCAACCCACCTCATCTCAACGCTCACTTTCCTAGGAGCGCGCATGTCCAATTTCATCGTCAAGAAGGTCGCCGTGCTGGGTGCCGGCGTCATGGGGGCGCAGATCGCCGCCCATCTCGTCAATGCCCGCGTGCCTGTGGTGCTGTTCGACCTTCCCGCCAAGGAAGGCCCCAAGAACGGCATCTCGCTGCGCGCCATCGAGAACCTGAAGAARCTSTCGCCGGCGCCGCTCGGCATCAAGGACGAAGCCGGCCTGATCCAGGCCGCCAACTACGAAGACGACCTCGCGCTGCTCAAGGAATGCGACGTGGTGATCGAGGCGATCGCCGAGCGCATGGACTGGAAGCACGACCTGTACAAGAAGGTCGCGCCACACCTGGCCTCGCACACCATCTTCGCCACCAATACCTCGGGCCTGTCGATTACCGCGCTGTCCGACGGCTTCGACGCGGACCTGAAATCGCGCTTCTGCGGCGTGCACTTCTTCAACCCGCCGCGCTACATGCACCTGGTGGAGCTGATCCCGACCGCCACCACGCAGCCCGCGATCCTGGACCGCCTGGAAACCTTCCTGACCTCCACGCTCGGCAAGGGCGTGGTGCGCGCCAAGGACACCCCCAACTTCATCGCCAACCGCGTTGGCATCTTCTCGATCCTGGCGGTGTTCGCCGAGGCCGAGAAATACGGCATCCCGTTCGATGTGGTCGACGACCTGACCGGCTCCAAGCTGGGCCGCGCCAAGTCCGCCACCTTCCGCACCGCCGACGTGGTGGGCCTGGACACCATGGCCCACGTGATCAAGACCATGCAGGACACCCTGCTGGACGATCCGTTCGCGCCGGTGTACAAGACGCCCGCCGTGCTCAAGGGCCTGGTGGATGCGGGCGCATTGGGCCAGAAGACCGGCGCCGGCTTCTACAAGAAGGAAGGCAAGGCCATCAAGGTGCTGGACCCCAAGACCGGCCAGTACGTCGACTCGGGCAAGAAGGCCGACGAGATCGTCGTGCGCATGCTGAAGAAGGAACCGGCCGAGCGCATCAAGCTGCTGCGCGAATCCACCAACCCGCAGGCGCAGTTCCTGTGGGCCGTGTTCCGCGACGTGTTCCACTATATCGGCGTCTACCTCGAGCAGATCGCCGGCTCCGCCGCCGATATCGACCTGGCGATCCGCTGGGGCTTCGGCTGGAATTCGGGCCCCTTCGAGGACTGGCAGTCGGCTGGCTGGAAGCAGGTTGCCGGGTGGGTGAAGGAAGACATCGACGCGGGCAAGGGCTTGTCCAGCGCAGCGCTGCCGTCGTGGGTGTTCGAAGGCCCCGTCGCTGACAACCAGGGCGTGCACGGCGCGCAGGGTTCGTGGTCTCCCGCCGCGCAGGCCTTCGTGCAGCGCAACGCGCTGCCGGTCTACGAGCGCCAGGTGTTCCGCGCCGCGGTCAAGGGCACGGCTGCCGCCGATCCGCGCAAGGCAGGCCGTACCGTGGAAGAAAACGATGCCGTGCGCATCTGGGTGAGCGAAGGCCAGGACGATGTGCTGGTGGTCTCGTTCAAGAGCAAGATGAACACCATCGGGCCGGACGTGATCGACGGCCTGACGCGCGCCATCGACCTGGCGGAAGTCGGGTACAAGGGTCTGGTGGTGTGGCAGCCCACGTCGCTGCAACTGGGCGCGCCGGGCGGCCCGTTCTCCGCGGGTGCCAACCTGGAAGCCGCGATGCCGGCCTTCATGATGGGCGGCGCCAAGGGCATCGAGCCCTTCGTCAAGAAATTCCAGGACGGCATGATGCGCGTGAAGTACTCTGCCGTGCCGGTGGTGTCGGCAGCGTCCGGCATTGCGCTGGGCGGCGGCTGCGAACTGATGCTGCATTCGGCCAGGCGCGTGGCCGCGCTGGAAACCTATATCGGCCTGGTGGAAGTGGGCGTGGGCCTGGTGCCGGCAGGCGGCGGGCTGAAGGAAGCGGCTTTGGCGGCTGCGCGCGCGGCACAAGCCGCCGGCAGCACCAACTACCTGCAGTTCCTCACCAACCGTTTCCAGGCAGCCGCCATGGCCAAGGTTTCGGCTTCGGCGCTGGACGCGCAGAAGATGGGCTACCTGCAGCCGTCGGACACCATCGTGTTCAACGTGCATGAGCTGCTCTACGTGGCACAGAACGAAGTACGCGCGCTGGCCAACGCAGGCTACCGCGCGCCGATGCCGGGCACGCTGGTGCCGGTTGCCGGCCGCTCGGGCATCGCCACCATCAAGGCGTCGCTGGCCAATATGCGCGACGGCGGCTTTATCTCCGCGCACGACTTCCTGATCGCCAGCCGCATTGCCGAGGCAGTGTGCGGCGGCGACGTGGAGGCCGGCTCGCTGGTCAGCGAGGAGTGGCTGCTGGCGCTGGAACGCAAGGCCTTTGTCGACCTGCTCGGCACGGGCAAGACCCAGGAACGCATCATGGGCATGCTGCAGACCGGCAAGCCGGTGCGCAACTAAGGCAAGCGAGGAACCGACATCATGAAACAACTGCAAGACGCATACATCGTTGCCGCGACCCGCACGCCGATCGGCAAGGCACCCAAGGGCGCGTACAAGAACACCCGCCCGGACGACCTGCTGGCCACCATCCTGCGCGCGGCCGTGGCGCAGGTGCCCAATCTCGATCCGAAGCTGATCGAAGATGCCATCGTCGGCTGCGCGATTCCCGAGGCACAGCAGGGCCTGAACGTGGCGCGTATCGGCGCGCTGCTGTCCGGCCTGCCGAACACCGTGGGCGGCATCACCGTCAACCGTTTCTGCGCCTCGGGCGTGTCGGCGGTGGCGATGGCGGCCGACCGCATCCGCGTGGGTGAATCCGATGTGATGATCGCCGCCGGCGTGGAATCGATGAGCATGGTGCCGATGATGGGCAACTCGCCGTCGATGTCGCCGTCGATCTTCGAGCGCGACGAGAACATCGGCATTGCCTACGGCATGGGCCTGACCGCCGAGAAGGTCGCGCAGAAGTGGCAGGTCAGCCGCGAGGATCAGGATGCCTTCTCGCTCGCTTCGCACCAGAAGGCGATCCGCGCGCAGCAGGCCGGCGAGTTCAAGGACGAGATCACCCCGGTGGATATCGTCGAGAAATTCCCCAACCTGGCCAGCGGCCAGGTCGACGTGAAGACGCGCACCCTGTCGCTCGACGAAGGCCCGCGTCCGGAGACCTCCATCGAAGGCCTGGGCAAGCTGCGCCCGGTGTTTGCCAACAAGGGCAGCGTCACCGCCGGCAACAGCTCGCAGACCTCGGACGGCGCCGGCGCGCTGATCCTGGTTTCGGAAAGGATCCTCAAGCAGTTCAACCTCGTACCGCTGGCGCGCTTCGTGTCGTTCGCGGTGCGCGGCGTGCCGCCCGAGATCATGGGCATCGGCCCGAAGGAAGCGATTCCCGCGGCGCTGAAGGCAGCCGGCCTGACGCAGGACCAGATCGACTGGATCGAGCTGAACGAAGCCTTCGCCGCGCAATCGCTGGCGGTGATGCGCGACCTGCAGCTGGACCCGGCCAAGGTCAACCCGATGGGCGGCGCCATTGCACTGGGCCACCCGCTGGGCGCCACCGGCGCGATCCGTTCGGCCACCGTAGTGCACGCGCTGCGCCGCAACAACCTGAAGTACGGCATGGTGACCATGTGCGTCGGCACCGGCATGGGTGCCGCAGGTATCTTCGAGCGCGTTTAAACGCGCCACAAAGAGCAGGTGCGTCACGGCGGCGAAACACGCCGCTTGCCAACGTCCTGCTCCCCTCTCCCGCTTGCGGGAGGGGCCGGGGGAGAGGGCCGGCGCATCGGTTCGGCGCCGGCGATTGAATACCATCCTCTCCCCGGAACCCCCGATCAGGTGAAGAATGCAGTGCCATAACAAGGAGACAGCTGCCGCCTCGACGCGGCTCACCTGACAGGGAGGAGACAACCAGATGCAGGAGACAGTCATTCTGGCCGACGCCGCGTGCGATATGCCTCGCGCGCTGATGGCCGAACTCGGGGTACAGACGGTGCCGTTCCGCATTCGCGCGGGCGACCGCTTCGTGGCCGACGTGCGCGACGAGCCCGCCTTGCCGTCGCTCTACGAGCAGTACCTGGTGGGAAAGCAGGACCATTACGCCGAATCCGTTCCCTTGCTCGAGCGCGAAATCGAGGACCACATGCTCAGGCATGTGGTCACTTCGTGCGATCGCGCGTTACTGCTTACCATCGCCAGCACGCGCAGCAAGCTGTACGCGCACGCCACCGGCGCCGTCGTCGGCACTGTGGCCAAGAGCTTCAAGCTGCGCAAGGACGCGGGGCGCACGGGGCTGTTCGAGTTGACGGTGATCGATACGGGTGCGATCGGCCCGGGCCAGGCGCTGATCGTGCGCGAAGCGGCCCGCATGCTGAACGGCGGCGCCAGCGCGCAGGCCGTGGTGGAAGCCGTCGAGTCGCGCCTGCGCGATGCCGCGCACATGTTCCTCGTGCCCGACGAGTTGCTCTACATGTACACGCGGGCCAGGCAAAAGGGCGAGAACAGCATCACGTGGGGACGCTATATGCTAGGCAGCGCTTTCAATATCCGCCCCATCGTGCATATGCATCGCGGCCAGACCGAGCCGGTGGCCAAGGCGCGCGGCGCGGACGAAGGCATGCGCCGCGTGATGGCGCATGCGGAGCATTGCATTCGCAGCGGGCGATTGCTGAGCCCGGCGGTGGCGCTCAGCTATGCGGGGCCTCCGGAGGCGATACGCGCCCTGCCGGCCTTCCAGTCGCTTGCGCGCACCGCGCAGCAGCACGATGTGGAACTGATGCTGGCGCCGATGAGCCTGACGGTGGCGCTCAACGTCGGAGCAAAGGCGTTCGGGATGAGCTATCTTTGCGAAGAACCGCCGCCGCTCGAATAAGTGGAATAAGTGGAATAAGCGGGTTTATTTCCCTGCGAAGGGGAAGGCGGACAAGTCAACCAGGCAGTAAGGAGAAGACGATTTCATGAGCATCCTGACCACTATCGAACAAGGCATCCTGACCATCGAGTTCGATCGTCTCGACAAGAAGAACGCCATCACCGCGGCGATGTACCAGGCCATGGCCGACGCACTGCGCGCCGGCGATGCCGATCCCGCCGTGCGCGTGATCGTGATCCGCGGCAAGGCGGAAGTCTTTACCGCGGGCAACGACCTTGAGGATTTCATGCAGCGCCCGCCCACCTCGGGCGAAGGCGATCAGCCGGCACCGGTGTTCCAGTTCCTGCAGCAGATCAGCCAGGCGAGCAAGCCGCTGGTGGCGGCGGTAAGCGGCCCGGCGGTTGGCGTGGGCACCACGATGCTGCTGCATTGCGATCTGGTTTATGCCTCCGAGACGGCGAAGCTGTCGCTGCCGTTCGTGCAACTGGGCCTGTGCCCGGAGGCGGCATCGAGCATGCTGTTGCCGCGCCTGCTGGGTCACCAGCGCGCCGCCGAGAAATTGCTGCTGGGCGAGGCCTTCGGCGCGCAGGAAGCGCTGCAGATCGGCCTGGTGACGCGCGTGCTGCCGGTGGCGGAGTTGCACGATTTCGTGCAGCAGCAGGCGCGCAAGCTGGCCGCGCTGCCAGCTTCGTCGCTGCGGGAAACCAAGCGGCTGATGAAGGGCGGCGACAAGGCGGCCGTGCAAGCGAAGATGGCGGAGGAGGGCGAGGTGTTCCGGCGCATGCTGCACGCGCCGGAAGCCAAGGAAGCCTTCAAGGCGTTCTTCGAGAAGCGCCGCCCGGACTTCTCGCGCTTCCATTGAGCCTGCGGGCGTCCCTGGCCGATACGGCGGATGGGCGGCCCCCGCCGCTGCCGCCATTTGCGCGGCATCAAGGCCGAGGCCAAGGTCAGGGCGTCGCCCATTCGCGCAGCAGGTTGTGGTAGACGCCGGTGAGGCGCACCACGGTGGCGTGTCCATGGCCAAGCGCATGCCCGATTTCCTGGATGGCGGTATCCAGGTCGAACAGGAGGGCGCGCTGGCGGGCGTCCCGCAGCAGGCTCTGGATCCAGAAGAACGCGCATAGCCGCGTGCCCCGGGTCACCGGGCTGACACGGTGCAGGCTGGAAGCCGGATACAGGATCATGTCGCCGGCGGGTAGCTTGACCTCGTGCGTCCCATAGGTGTCCTCGATGATCAGTTCGCCGCCGTCGTAGTCGTCGGGCCCGCACAGGAAGAGCGTGGCCGAGATGTCCGTGCGGATGCTGTCCGAGCCGTCTGGAAGGTAGCGGATGGCATTGTCGACATGGGTGCCGAAGGATTGTCCGCCCGCATAGGCGTTGAACAGCTTGGGGTAGATCCTCGCCGGCAGCGCCGCCGAGAAGAACAGGGGATGGCGCCGCAAGGCCTGCTCGATCATTGCGGCGATGTGCCTGCCCTGCGGGGAGTCGTGCGGCAATTGCAGATTGTCCTTGGCGAGGGAGGACTGGAATCCTGCGGTCGCCTTGCCGTCGGCCCAGTTGGACTCCGTCAGCAGGCTCACGCTTTCCCGTACCTGTTCCGGTGTCAGGACGCCGGGTATGTGAATCATCATTTGGCTGACCCCGGCGCGTGGCGTTAGAAGGAGTAGACGGCCGACAGCACCGCGAACCGGCCATCGCCATACTCGATCGCGGACGAGCGCGATGCGCTGCCAAGCGTCTGGCGCACCCGCTCCACATAGGCCTTGTTGAACAGGTTGTCGATGTTGAGCTGGAACTTGAGGTTCTTGTTCGGGGCGTAGCCGAGCATGGCGTTGTGCACCAGGTAGGCACCAAGCGTGCCGTCCCCCACCGACGTCACGTTGCGCCTGCCGATGAAGCGTGCGCCGTAGCCCAGCGTCCAGCCCGCTGGCAACCGGTAGGTGGTCCACAGGCTGAAGGAGTGCGCCGGTGTGTTGGCCAGCGCCTTGCCTTCGCGCTCGGGCAGCGACAGTGACTTGAGTGTCTTGCTGTTCAGGTAAGTGTAGTTGGCGAAAACGTCCCAGTTCGGCGTCACCTTGCCGGCCGTGCCCAGCTCGACGCCGCGCACGCGCTGCTCGCCGGCCAGGGCGTAGCTGCCATCGGAGAGGCGTTCGCGCGTGTTGTCCTTGTCGACCTGGAACAGCGCCGCGTTCAGCCCCAGGCGCCGCTCCATGAACTCCCATTTGCTGCCGAGCTCATAGGTCTTGTTTTTCTCGGGCGCCAGTCCCCCCGTGGCTTTGTTCACGCCCGAGCCGGTGCTGACCAGGAACTCGGCGGRCGGGTTGAAGGACGTGCCGTAGGCGAAATAGATCCTGCCGTTGTCCGTGGGCTTGAACACCAGGCCCGCCCGGCTGCTGAGCTGGTTGGTGGTGCTGTCCGCGCGGTCGGTCGCCTTGCCCAGCGGCGTGCTCTCGGCGCTGCCATCTATCCAGTCGTAGCGCAGGCCGAGGTTCAGGTCCCAGTGCTTGCCCAGGGCGATGGTGTCAAGCGCGTACAGCGCCTTGACGTCAAGCCACGTCTTGTTGCGCGCGCTGTCGCGCCGGTTGGTGGGCGCGCTCCAGTAGCCTGGCGGGCTGGAGAGATCGAAACCGTTGGCGGGATAGTATTTGGCGAGATTGTAGGAATAGGTAGTCCGGTCGTAAGTCTCGCGTGAGATTTCGAAGCCACTGACCAGGGTGTGTCCCAGCCCCAAGGTGGCGAAGCGGCTGGTCAGGTTGGTCTGGTTGATCCACAGCTCGGTGGCCGAGTCGCGGCCATAGCCCTGCGGTCCGGCCGGCAGGTAGCGGCCCGGCGGCAGCCCCGCCTGGTTCACGTGCGAGGCCGAGATCACGGTGTCGCGGTGCAGGCGCGAATAGCGGGTCAGGTTCTGCAGCTTGAGGTTGTCGTTGAATTCGTGTTCGAACCTGACGGTGGCAGCGTCGGTGGTGATGTTCTCCCGGTCCACGTTGCGCCAGCCGAAGTAGGCGTGCCGGCTGACGCCCGCGAGCCGCTGGCCGTTCAGCGCCGGCACGCCGTAGTCGGGCAGGTTGTCGTCGCGCTGGTGGAAATAGCTCAGCGTGAGGCGCGTCGGCGATTGCATGCCGAAGGTGATCGACGGCGCGATGCCCCAGCGGCGGCGTTCGAGGGCGTCGCGCCCCGGCACGTCGTTTTCGTGCGCCATCAGGTTCAGGCGGACGACTGCCGCGGGCCCGTTCCACGGCAGCGGCTGGTTGGTATCCAGGGTCAGGCGGTGGAAGCTGGCCGTGCCGAGCCCGCCGCCGACGTGCGTGAACCTGTCCGCCTTGGGTTGCTTGCTGATCATGTTGATGCTGCCGCCGGTGGTGCCGGCGCCGCCGAAGACCGAATTCGGCCCCTTGATCACCTCGACCGCTTCGAGGTTGAAGAGGTCGGAACGGTTGTTCTGCCCGCTGTCGCGCAAACCGTCGATCTGCATGTTCGCGTTGGCGCTGAAGCCGCGGATATTGATGCTGTCGCCGGAGCCGCCGCCGCCCTCGCCGGCGTTGAAGGTGATGCCGGAAACGTTGGAAAGCGCCTGCCGCAAGCTCAAGGCGTTCTGCTCCTCCAGCACGTGCTGCGGCACCACTGTGATGGTCTGGGGCGTATCGAGCAGCGGCGCCGCGTATTTGGCCGAGCCGGAGGCTTCGACCTTGGAACCGGGTGCCTGCGTCCCCGTGACGGTGACCGGCGCCAGTTCGATGTGTTTGCCTTGCCGTTGCAAATCGTCTGCCAGGACTGGTGTGGCGCAGGCCGCGGCCAGGACGACGGAAGCGAGAGGGCGCCGTGGCGGCAGCGCGGCAGACCTGATGTACGAACGCATGCAATTCTCCTTAAATGAAAATGATAATCATTAGCATTTAAGGATCTGAGGCGAGCCGAAACAATCAGAAACGGCTGCATGTGCGTGCGGAAATTTCCGCTTTTCCTCGCGGGCGTTCAGAGCATTCAGAGCCGACGCTGAACCCTCGCGCCGGCGCCCCGCCAGGAATGCCTGGCAGGGGAGCCGGCTTCAGGCGGCCGCTTATATCGCTGGCAACACCCGCGGTTGCCTTGTGTCGTCTGTCGCCACATAGGTCAGGATGGCTTCGGTCACCTTGACGATCTCGTGGCTGTGGCGCATGCGCTGCGCATAGACTTCCACCGACACGGTGATCGAGGTGCGACCCGTCTTCTCGATATCGGCGTAGAAGCTCACCAGATCGCCGACAAAGACCGGATGCTTGAACAGGAAGGAGTTCACCGCCACGGTGGCCACGCGGCCCTGGGCGCGTTCCACCGCCGGGATCGAGCCGGCGATGTCCACCTGGGCCATGATCCAGCCGCCGAAGACGTCGCCGTGCACATTGGCGTCCGCCGGCATGGGGACCACGCGCAGGGCGGGATTCTTGCCAGGAGGCAGGCAGGGGAGGGCGTTGGCTTGGTTCATGATGGCTTGAGGCTGGATAGGGTTGGGGCGGGGTAGCAAGGGCTGCGGCGGGGTGCCGGCGCGCCGGCGCGCATGCCGGAGTGACCTTGCCGCCGTGCGGTCCGGGCGTCGAGGCGGTTCCGTGACGGGGATAAGCGGCGTGGCGCCGGCTAACAAAGACGATCTCTGCCACAATCGCATATTCGCCCGAATTCTAACGTATGCGACGCTACTCTACGTCGGCCGAGCCGTCCTCCGCCCAGCCTTCCTCCCTCTTCGGCAAATCCAACGTTCCGCGCAGCGACTGGCAGACCGTGCGCAACCTGTTGCCCTATGTCTGGCACTACAAATGGCGCGTGATGCTGGCGCTGGTGTGCCTGGTGGCGGCCAAGGTGGCAAACCTGGGCGTGCCGGTCCTGATGAAGAAGCTGGTGGACAACATGAACGTGCCCGCCGGCAGCGCTACCGCACTGCTGGTGGTGCCGGTCGGGCTGATCGTCGCCTATGGGGTCCTGCGGCTGTCGGGGACCTTGTTCACCGAATTGCGCGAGATCCTGTTCTCCAAGGTCACGCAGAGCGCGGTGCGCGAGATCGCCCTGCAGGTGTTCCGCCACCTGCACGCGCTGTCGCTGCGTTTTCACCTGGACCGGCAGACCGGCGGCATGAGCCGCGACATCGAGCGCGGCACGCGCGGCATCCAGTCGCTGATCTCGTATTCGCTCTACAGCATCCTGCCGACGCTGGTCGAGATGGGGCTGGTGATGGGATTCTTTATCCTGCACTACGACATCTGGTTTGCCGCCATCACGGGCTGCGCGCTGGTGAGCTATATCGTGTTCACCATCGTCGTGACCGAGTGGCGCACGCATTTCCGCCGCAGGATGAATGAGCTCGATTCCCGCGCGAACCAGAAGGCGATCGATTCGCTGCTCAACTTCGAAACCGTCAAGTACTTCGGCAACGAGGAGTACGAGGCCCGCCGCTACGACGAGAACCTGCTTACCTACCGCACSGCSGCGATCCGCTCGCAGAACTCGCTGTCSTTCCTGAAYTTCGGCCAGCAGRCCATYATCGCCMYSGGGCTGATCCTGATCCTGTGGCGCGCCACCGTGGGCGTGGCGGCAGGCAAGCTCACGCTGGGCGACCTGGTGCTGGTGAACACGCTGATGATCCAGTTGTACATCCCGCTGAATTTCCTCGGCGTGATCTACCGCGAGATCAAGCAGGCCACCACCGATATGGACCGCATGTTCGTGCTGCTGGGCACCAACCGCGAGGTGGCGGACGCGCCGGGCGCGCAGGCCTTGCGCGTGAGCGGCGCCGCCGTGCGCTTTGCCCATGTGGGCTTTGGCTACGAGAGCAACCGCGTGATCCTGGACGATGTGGACTTCACCATCGCGGCGGGCACCACCACCGCGGTGGTGGGACATAGCGGCTCGGGCAAGTCCACGCTGGCGCGGCTGCTGTTCCGCTTCTACGACGTGGGCAGCGGCGGCATCGAGATCGACGGCCAGGATATCCGCGCGATCACGCAGGACAGCCTGCGCCGCGCCATCGGCATCGTGCCGCAGGACACCGTGCTGTTCAACGACAGCATCTACTACAACATCGCCTACGGCCGTCCCGACGCCGGCCGCGACGAGGTCATCGAGGCAGCGCGCGCGGCCCAGATCGACGCCTTCATCCGCGAGTTGCCGCAGGGCTACGATACGCCCGTGGGCGAACGCGGCCTCAAGCTGTCGGGCGGGGAAAAGCAGCGGGTGGCGATCGCGCGCACGCTGCTGAAGAATCCGCCCATCCTGGTCTTCGACGAAGCCACCTCGGCGCTGGATTCGCGCACCGAACAGGCCATCCAGGCCGAGCTGATGCGGCTGGCGCAGAACCGCACCACGCTGCTGATCGCGCACCGGCTTTCCACCGTGGTGCACGCCGACCAGATCCTGGTGATGGATCACGGCCGCGTCATCGAGCGCGGCACGCATGCCGAACTGATGCGGCTGGATGGCCGCTACGCCGAGATGTGGCGCATCCAGGCCCGCAGCGCGGCGGATGGCGAGGCGCCGGTGGAGGATGTCTCCCTGGCCATTGAAGCAGGCGACGCCACGCAGGATGCCTGATCCGCGCCGCCGAGCGCCGCGGGCGGCAGGATAAATTGTCAACAATTTATCCTGGCAAACCGTATCGACATATCCGGGTGCACGAATTTGGTTCGACAATAAGTGGCGCAATCGCCCCGTGTTGGTGCGCGATTACATGGCATGCGCCTTGCAGACGAACTCTCCAGGAAGACGACCAACAGGAGAGAGTTCAATGCCGCTATTCCGCGCCGCCACCCAGTTCGATGCCATTGCCGCTTGCGTTGGCGCCCAGCGTACCGATGCCGGAACCGGCGCAGCCGCGTCCCCGGCGCGCCGCCGCCTGTTGCAGCTTGGCATGGCGCTCGGTACCGCCCTGGTGCTGTCGACACAATTCGCCGGCGAGGCGCACGCCCAGACCAAGGTGCGCTTCCAGCTCGACTGGCGCTTCGAAGGCCCGTCGGCGCTGTTCCTGCTGGGCGAGCAGAAGGGCTACTACAAGGCCGAGAAGCTGGATGTATCGATCGACGCCGGCAACGGCTCGGGCAACGTGGTCAACCGCGTGGCCTCTGGCACCTACGACATGGGCTTTGCCGACCTGGCCTCGGTCATGGAGTTCTACGGCAACAACCCGGACGCGAAGAACAAGCCGGTGGCCGTGATGATGGTCTACAACAACACGCCGGCGGCCGTGCTGGCGCTGAAGAAGTCCGGCATCAAGGCCCCGCACGACCTGGCCGGCAAGAAGCTCGGCGCCCCGGTATTCGACGCCGGCCGCCGCGCCTTCCCGATCTTCGCCAAGGCCAACGGCCTGCAGGCATCCAGCTTCAACTGGCAGGCCATGGACCCGACGCTGCGCGAGACCATGCTCACGCGCGGCGACCTGGACGCCATTACCGGCTTTTCCTTCACCTCCATCCTCAACCTCAATGCGCGCGGGGTGAAGGACGAGGACATCGTGGTGCTGCCCTATCCGCAATTCGGCGTGAAGCTGTATGGCAATGCCGTGATCGCCTCTGAAGACTTCCTCAAGAAGAACCCGGACGCCGTGAAGGCCTTCCTGCGTGCCTTCGCGAAATCGGCCAGGGACGTGATCGCCAGGCCCGAAGACGGCATCAAGGCCGTCAAGGCGCGTGACGGCATCATCGACGAGAAGCTCGAGACCAGGCGCCTGAAGATGGCGCTGGACAGCGTGGTCAGGTCGCCCGACGCACGCGCCGAGGGCTTCGGCCGGGTCAACAAGCCGCGCCTGTCGCTGATGGCCTCGCAGGTAGCCGATGCCTTCGGTACCAAGGGCCGCATCAACCCCGACAACCTGTGGACCGACGCCTACCTGCCGTCGGCCGCCGAACTGGATGTGCTGCGATGACGGTAGCCAACGCATTCCTGCGCGCCGGGGCCACGGCCCCGGCGGAACTGTCCGCCGAACCGGCTGCGCGACCCTTCGTCGATTTCAACCGGGTCTGGCTCGCCTATAACGACGAGCTTGCCCGCAAGGGTGAGTTCGCGATCGAGGACATCTCGCTGCAGGTGGAGCCGGGCGAGTTCATCGCCATCGTGGGGCCCTCCGGCTGCGGTAAGTCCACCTTCATGAAGCTGGCCACGGGGCTCAAGCCCGCCACGCGTGGCGTGGTCAAGATCGCCGGCGAGAAAGTCACCGGGCCGCTCAAGATGGTGGGCATGGCCTTCCAGGCGCCGACGCTGCTGCCGTGGCGCACCACGCTGCAAAATGTCATGCTGCCGCTGGAGATCGTGGAGCCTTACCGCTCCACGCTGCGCCAGAAGCGCGAGGAATACACGGCGCGGGCGCGTGAGTTGCTGCGCACCGTGGGGCTGGCCGGCTACGAGGACAAGTATCCGTGGCAACTCTCCGGCGGCATGCAGCAGCGCGCTTCGATCTGCCGCGCGCTGATCCACGAGCCGCGCATGCTGCTGCTAGACGAGCCCTTCGGCGCGCTCGACGCGTTCACCAGGGAGGAGCTGTGGTGCGTGCTGCGCGACCTGTGGCAGGCGCAGCGCTTCAACGTGATCCTGGTGACTCACGATTTGCGTGAAGCCGTGTTCCTGGCCGATACCGTCTACGTGATGAGCCAGCGCCCCGGCCGCATCCTGACGCGCAAGGAGATCGACCTGCCGCGTCCGCGCGACCTCGATCTGACCTATACCGAACCCTTCGCCGAACTCGTGCACTCGCTGCGCGAGAAGATCGGCCACGTACGGCAGCACTGACCATGAGCACGTTTTCTTCCCCGATGAGCGCGGCCCGGCAGCGCCGCGTGCAGCGCGTGGCGCCGTGGCTGCTGCTGGCTACGTTTCTGTTGCTCTGGCAGGGCGCTTGCCTGGTGTTCAACGTGTCGGACTTCATCCTGCCCAGTCCGAGCGCGATCGTCTCATCGCTGTTCGCGTATTGGGACGTGATCGCGGGCCATGCATGGCGGACCTTCTGGACCACCATGGTCGGCTTTGGGCTCGCCATTGTCGTGGGCGTGGTGCTGGGTTTGCTGATGGGGTCGTCCAGGCTGGCCTATGCGGCGGGCTATCCGCTGATGACGGCGTTCAATGCCTTGCCCAAGGCGGCGTTCGTGCCGATTCTGGTGGTGTGGTTCGGGCTTGGCGCCGGCCCGGCGATCCTGACGGCGTTCCTGATCTCGTTCTTCCCGATCATGGTCAATATCGCTACCGGGCTGGCTACGCTGGAGCCGGAACTGGAGGATGTGCTGCGCGTACTTGGTGCAAGGCGCACCGATGTGTTGCTCAAGGTTGGCCTGCCGCGTTCGATGCCTTACTTCTTTGCTTCGCTGAAGGTGGCCATTACTTTGGCGTTCGTGGGGACTACCGTGTCGGAGATGAGCGCCGCCAATGAAGGCATTGGCTATCTGCTGGTCTCGGCCGGCTCGGCGATGAAGATGCCGCTGGCATTTGCCGGCCTGGTGGTGATCGCCGTGATGGCGATGGKGATGTATGAGTTTTTCGCGGTGGTGGAGAAGCGGATGACGGGGTGGGCGCATCGGGGGTGAAGGGGGATTGAGTGCGAGTGGGGTTCGTTTGGGCGGCGTTGGGTTTTGCACCCGACAGCGACCAACCCCGCAGGGCAAGGGCCTGTCAGGAATTTTGTGTTTAGGGCATAACATGTCGCTAAGGAGCATGTCATGCCACGTAAAACGAAGACCAGTCAGGCTGCCGACCGTGAGCTGCCGACCATTCCCGAGGAGCTGATTGCCCATTTCGTAAAGGGCCCCATGAC
>NZ_JBFTSG010000076.1:0-37998 GCF_056399885.1 Cupriavidus sp. 01L45
CTTGGTCCCCAACACACGGCGGAAAACCTCGCGCGGCGTCAGGCTGCAGCATTCGGCCGRATCTGGTGGGAGCGTGCGGTCGGGGGCAGCGATATAGCGCTTCATTGTTGGAACTCCTTCGACTTGTTCGGATCGACCGGATAGGGAATGGGGTGATTGGGACTATGTGCGTCGTAGCGCRCCGACACGACCACGCGGACCACGTCGTTCGGGAAGATGTGGGCATAGATGGTGCCGGCCTCGGTATAGGGCTCAATCTCGACCACCTTGGTCTTGATGACGTCCTTCCTGCCCTCCGGCATGTTCCAGCTCACCTTGACCTGCAGGCCGGGGCGATAGACTCGTGGCACACCTACGCAACACGTTCCGGCATTGGCTGAGCCATAGGCGCGCATGTTGTGGCCGGGCGTTCCGTCGATGCTGAACTCGTAGACGAAGCGATTCGTATGATTGACGCCGCCCACGGAGGCATAAACGAACTTGTCGGAGCGGTCAGTCGAGATGCCGCTGCCGCCGGCGCAGCCGGCCAGGAACAGGGACAGGAGAACGGCCTTGCCGAGGGCAATGCGCCGCGGTGCGGCGATATCGCGTTTCATCGTTGGAGCGCCTTCACTTCGTCAGGGTTAACCGGATAGGGAATGGGGTGATTGAGGCATTGTGCGTCGTAGCGCGCCGACACGACCACGCAGACCACGTCGTTCGGGAAGATATGGGCATAGATGGTGCCGGCCTCGGTGTAGGGCTCGACGTCGACCACCTTGCTCCCATAGAGGATCTTGGCCCCGTCCCGTGCCTTCCACTTGACGGTGACCTACAGGCCGGGTCGGTAGACCCGCGGCATCCCCACGCAACACGTTCCCGAGGTGTTGCCGTAGGCATCCACGTTTCCGCCCCATTGCGCGTCGATTGAGAAAAATGGCCAGTAGTTCGGCTGGGGTCGAAGGCGTGGGCAGTCCGCTCTTCGCTGGTGCACTCATGGAAGACGCTAATACATGTAAAGCATCTTTAAGTCATGAGGTTCCCAAGATTGCCTTTGCGTCGCATGCCAAGGCAGCCGCCATTGTTCAGGTGTATTCCTTCAGAGCTAATGGAAAGAGAGAATCATTACCCGAGGCACGCTGGAATGTATTTAGGAATTGTCTGAATTATTCGAAAATTTAACAATTTTTCACTTTGCTAAATCGTACGAATTCGAAAGGCAGTACGTCTCCCTTGCGGGACACGCGGACCAGCGGTGCGCAGGCATTGAGCTTGAACAATTCGCCCATCATATGGACCGATGAACCCACGCCCGCCGAGCTGAACGTAATCGTATCCGGGCACTGGCGCGCGTCGGCGGCAAGTTGCCAGCAGGCAGCTTCGGGTTCACCACCACGTGTGGTATCCCGGGCAGACCGCGGCGGCCTTCAGGGCGGTGGCCGGATGTAGTTGAACTTCTTGTAGGTGTTGCGGGTGGCGTGCAGGCCGACGGAGCGAGCGGCAGGGTGTAGCCGTCGGCCAGTATGTCCACCATCGCCTTGCCGCCAATGAGGCCCCTCGCGCTGGACGGCACGATGATGCGGATATTCCCGCCGGGATAGCCTGACTGGACGAGGACGCCGCCGGCAAAGGCGGCGCCGGTCACGGAGGAATTCGCCGCGCTGCCGGAAGCGCGGTTCGCCGCGCGACAGCGGGGCCTGTGACGTGCTGGCGGGCTCAGGCCTTGCGCAGGAAGCAGGCCTTGAGCATGAAGCTGCCACCGTCCATCTTGCAATCGACTTCGTGGTCGCCGCCCACCAGCCGGATGCTCTTGACCTTGGTGCCCATCTTCAGCGTGATGGACGAGCCCTTGACCTTCAGGTCCTTGATCAGCACCACGGCGTCGCCGTCATTCAGCACGGTGCCGTTGGCATCCTTCACCACCGCGTCCGCGCTGTCGTCCGCTTGCGGGGCGGCCAACATCGCCCACTCATGGCCGCAGTCGGCGCAGACGAAATTGTCGCCGTCAGGATAGGTGTTTTCCAGTGTGCATTGGGGGCAGGCGGGGATCGTGGACATGATGGTTTTGACTGTATGCGGATTGAGGGCCCAGAGGGCCTGGATGGCCTAGAGTATAACGTCGGGTGGGTGCCGGTTCCGGCATTCGTCCCCGGATGCGCGCCCGCGTACAGAGCCGCCAGGCAGGATGCAGTCTCCTTTCGCTGCCCTCCGGAACGGCCCCCTGCGGGTCTTCGTATGAGGCCTAGCTATTATCTCCAGGCGACCACGAACCGCCCAGCGCGCGGTATAGCTGCACGGCCGCCACGGCTTGTGCCGTCTGCGTCTGGATCTGTTCCTCCTCGCGCCGCAGCGCGTCGATACGCGCGTCCAGCACGTCCTGCAGCGTGCGCCGGCCGCCTTCATAGAGGCGCGTGGCGCTCTGGCTGTTGCGCTGCGCGGTAGCGACCACCGCATCCAGCCGGGCACCGCGCTGATCCAGGCCATGACGCAGGCCGTAGGCATTGTCCACTTCCTCCAGCGTGCGCAGCACGGCCTGGTCGTAGTTTGCCTGCGCGGCCTGCAGGCGGGCGTCGCCGGCATCGATATTGGCCTGGATGCGCCCGGCGGTGAAGATCGGCAACTGCACGCCGACACCGAGCAAGCCGCCCGTGCCGCTCAGCGCGGGCAGCCCGTCCACGTGCAGGCGCCCATCCTGGCCGAGGAAGGTCAGGTAGAAGCGCGGGAACAACTCCGCTTTTGCGCTGCCGAGCCTGGCGGCCTGCGCGCGCACCAGCGCGGCCGAGGCCCGGACATCCGGGCGCCGCTCGATGACCTGGGACGGCAGCTGCCCCGCCGGCGGGGCCGGCACGAAGAACGGCGGCGGCGGGGACAATGCCGTTGCGCTCTGCGGTATCTGGCCGGCGAGCACCGCCAGCCGGCGCTCCCGGATCGAGATCAGGTTGACCAGCACGGGCCGCTGCGCCTGCAGCGCGCCAAGCTGCTCGCTCACGCGATCGATGTCATAGGGCAGCGCCTGGCCGGCTGCATAGCGTGCGCGGGTGTAGCGCAGCAGTTCGCCGACAGTTTCCATGCTGCGGTCAAGCAGTTGCAGACGGCGCTGCAGGCCGCGCGCCGCGACATAGTTCTCGGCCACGTCGGCGGCAATCGCCAGGCGCGTGCCGCGCAGGCGCTCCTCGGCGCTGAGCGCGACGGCTGCCGCGGCTTGCGCGTCGCTGCGCCGGCCGCCGAAGATGTCGATCTCCCAGGCCACGGTCACGCCGGCAAGGTGGCCGTCCAGTCCGGGAGACATGTCGGGCAACCCAGCGGGGCTGCGCAGGTCGGCCACGCCCCGCGCGGCCAGCGCCTGCGCCGAGAGCGTGGGGTAGAGCGCCGATTCGGCCACCCGCCCGATGGCGCGCGCTTCCGCCAGGCGCGCCTGTGCGACGCGCAGGTCGATACTGGCTTGCAGCGCCTGGGTGACGCGCTGCGTCAGTTCCGGGTCGCCCCAGTTTTGCCACCACTGCGCCAGGTCCTGTTCCGCGGCTGGCATGCCCTGGGCGGGGGCTTCGCTGAACGCAGCGGGGGCCGCGATACCGCCGGGCACGGTCACGTCGACCGTGGTGCAGCCGGCCAGGCCCGCGGCGATACATGCGATGAGGCCGGTGAGGATGCCGCGTGCTGGATAAGTACTCAAGGCAGAAGTCCGTTTGGTGGGCGGGCGCGAGGTGCGATCAGGCATGGCGTTAACCCTGCTGTGCCAGCATGGAGCGGAACCGCGTCAGCGCCAGGGCGAGGAAGATCCCGCCCGCGGCCGTCACGCCCAGCAACTGCGGCCACACCACGTCCACGCCCGCGCCGCGGAACAGGATGGCCTGGGTGAGGTTGACGAACTGGGTCGTCGGCAGGAACTGGACCGCGTGCTGCATGGCCTGCGGCATGCTCTGCACCGGCGTGGCGGCGCCGGACAGCAGGTAGGCAACGGCATAGGTCGGCACCGCCAGCAGGCCGAACTGCGGCATGGCCGGCGCGATGGTGGCGAGCCACATGCCGAGCGCCGTGACGGAAAACAGGTAGAGCGCCGTGCTCAGCGCAAACAGTCCCAGCGATCCCGTGACCGGCACCGCCAGCCACAGATGCACCACCAGCCACAGCGACAGCAGCGATGCCAGGAAGATCACCGCGCCGTTGGCGAGGATCTTGGCCACGGCGATCTCGCTGGCGCGTACCGGCATCACCAGCAAGTGCTCGATGGTGCCGTGCTCGCGCTCGCGGATCACCGCCGCGCCCACCAGGATGATGGCCAGCACGGTGATGTTGACCACGATCTGCATGGTGGATGTGAACCAGTGCGATTCCGTGTTGGGATTRAACATCACCGTGCTCTCCGCGCGCACGGGGAGTTGCGCCTCGATGCCCCGCGCATGCAGGAACTCAAGCACTTCGCGCGTGAAGATCTGCTGCAGGTAGGTGGCTCCCAGCCCCGCCTGCGTCATCGCCGTGGCATCGACCAGCACCTGCACCGCCGGCGTCCGGCCCGCCAGCACATCGGCTTCGAAGCGCGGCGGGATCTCGATGGCGAAGATATAGCGGCCACGGTCCATCTCCGCGTCGACGACGTGCCGGTCGACATCGACCGGCGTCTTGAAATACGGCGGACGGATCGCGTCGCGCAGGCGGCGCGACAGCTCGGAGTGGTCGCCGTCCACAATCGCCACCGACGCGTTCGACACCTCGGCCTTGATGCCCTTGGCCACCGAGTGCACGGCCAGGGTAAAGGCGAACACGATCAGCACCATCAGCGTGATATCGCTGAACAGGCTGCGCAGTTCCTTGCCGCACAGCCGGGCCACGTTCTTGCACCATTGGTTCATCGCGGCATCTCCCGGCTACGCCTCCTGCTTGCGCAGGAGCAGGCGCGCGCCAGTCAGGTATAGCAGCGCAAAGCCCAGCAAGGCCAGGTACATGGCGCCAAAGCTGCCGGCGCCCAGGCCCTTGGTGAAGCTGCCCAGGCTGACCAACTGGAACCACGACGACGGAAAGCCCAGGCCGATCCAGTAGCTGCTGCCGGTCAGCGTGGAAACGGGATAGAGCAGGCCGGAGAAGTTCACCGATGGAATCAGGCACAGGATGGCGGTGCCGAAGATGGCGGCCACCTGCGAACGCACGAAGGTGGACACCAGCAGGCCGAGCGCGGTGGCCGCCAGCACGAACAGCGCGGCGCCCAGCGACAAGGCGAGGAAGGAGCCCTTCAGCGGCACCTGCAGCAGCACGATCGCCAGGGCCACCAGCGTGAGGTAGCTGACCATGGCCAGCGCCACGTAGGGAAGCTGTTTGCCGATCAGGTATTCGCCCACGCTCGCGGGGGAGGCATAGAGGTTGGTGATGGATCCCATCTCCTTCTCGCGCACCACGCCGAGCGCGGTCAGCATGGTCGGGATCAGGATCAGCGCCAGCATGATGATGCCGGGCGTGATGGCATAGATGCTGCGGAATTCCTGGTTATAGATAAAACGCGACTCGATCGACACCGGCAGCGCGGCGGGGCGGGCCGGCAGCGCGCGCATCTGCGCATTGGCGTAGCCCAGCAGCACGCCGGTGACATAGGCGCGCGTGGTCGCGCCGGGGAACGGGCTGGACCCGTCCACGCGGAAGGCGAGTTGCGGTTGCCGGCCGGCCAGCAGGTCGCGCTCGAAACCGGGCGGGATATCGACGACCAGCATGTCGTTCGCGGCACGCAGGCGCCGGTCCGCGTCGGCCTCGCTGCGCACGTCGTTGGTCTGCACGAAGTAGCGCGAGCCGGAGAACTGCTCCACCAGTTCCCGGCTGGCGCGGCTCTGGTCGCGGTCCAGCACGGCGAAGCGCACGTTTTCGACGTCGAAGGAAACGCTCCATGCCGCGGCGCACAGCAGCACGATAGGGCCGAGGATGGCGAATGCCAGCCTGAGCTTGTCGCGCGCCAGTTCCATCGCCTCGCGCCGGGCGAAGGCCCAGGTGCGCGCCAGGGCCGAGCCGCCCGGATGGCCCGCGGGTTTGTCGTCCGGCGCGCGGGGCGGGGCCGGTTGCGCGGATACGGTAGCGGCGGCAGCGCCGTTCTCCGGGTTCTCCGCTTGCTCCAGATAGGTGACGAAGGCGTCCTCCAGCGTCTGCGCGTGGCAGCGCTCCCGCAGGGCCTCCGGGCTGCCCACGGCCAGCACGCGGCCGCGATGCATGAAGGAGATGCGGTCGCAGCGCGCGGCCTCGTTCATGAAGTGCGTGGAAACGAAGATCGTCACGCGCTGCTGGCGCGAGAGCTGGACCAGGTGGCGCCAGAACATGTCGCGCGCGCCGGGATCCACGCCGGAGGTAGGCTCGTCGAGGATCAGCACTTCCGGATGGTGCAGGCAGGCGGCGGCCAGCTGCAGGCGCTGGCGGATGCCGAGCGACAAGGAAGCGGGCTGCGCCTCGGCGTGCTGGTCCAGTTCGAAATCTTGCAGGGCTCGCCCGACCGCCTGCCGCGCGGCGTCGCCTTCCATCCGGTAGAGCCGGGCGTGCAGGTCCAGGTTCTGCCGTACCGTGAGTTCTTCGTAAAGCGAGAACGCCTGCGACATATAGCCCACCCGCATGCGCGTGCGCATGTCGCCGGCGTCGATGGTCTGGCCGAGCAGGCGCGCGGTGCCGCTGGTGGCATCGAGCAGCCCGGTCAGCATCTTCATGGTGGTGGTCTTGCCGCAGCCGTTGGAGCCGAGAAAGCCGAAGATCTCGCTGCGCTCGATGCGAAAGCTCACGTTGTCCACGGCGGTGAAAGCGCCGAAGCGCCGCGTCAGTCCCTCGGCTTCGATGGCGGGTTCGCCGTCGTCGGGCGGGCGGGGCGGGATCAGCAGGCCCGTCGCCTCGCCGCGCCGGGCCGACGGCAGCAGCGAGATATAGGCTTGTTCCAGATCGGTGGTGCCGGCGCGGGCCAGCACATCGGCGGTGCGGTCGCACACCAGCACCTTGCCTGCGTCCATGGCCACCAAGTGCTCGAAGCGCTGCGCTTCCTCGATATACGCGGTGGCGACAATGACCGTCATGTTGCTGTGCTCGGCGCGCAGGGCTTCCACCAGGGTCCAGAACTGGCGCCGCGAGAGCGGATCCACGCCCGTGGTGGGCTCGTCGAGGATCAGCAGGTCCGGGTTGTGGACCAGCGCGCAGCACAGCCCCAGCTTCTGTTTCATGCCGCCGGAGAGCTTGCCCGCCGGGCGGTCCGGGAAGGGCGCCAGGCCGGTGGCCGCGAGCAGGCGCCCGATGCGCTGGCGCCGCTCGGCGGCGCCCAGGCCGAACAGCCGGGCAAAGAAGTCGACGTTCTCGTAGACGGAGAGCGTCGGGTACAGGTTGCGCCCCAGCCCCTGCGGCATGAAGGCCACGCGCGGCAACAGCGCCTCCCGGGCCTGCCGGTCGCGCAGGTCCGCGCCAAGGACCGACGCGCTGCCTTGCTGGATGCGCTTGACGCCGGCGATCACCCCGAGCAGGGTCGACTTGACGACGCCGTCGGGGCCGATCAGGCCGATGGTGGCGTTGCCGGGCAGCGTGAGCGATACGTGGTCCAGCGCCACGCTGGCGCCATAGCGATGCGACAGGCCATCGATCCGGATGGCCGCGGCGCGGTCGGGGTGCGGGCCCGGCATGACGTCAGGCCGGCTGCTGGCGCAGCGCCAGCCTGGCTGGCCAGGGCTGAGTGGCATCCAGGCGCACGAAGCCATCGCCCGTCATGCCGGCCTTCAGCTTTGCCGCGTAGCGCTGCGCCACGTCCGGCGTCAGTTGCAGCTTGACGCGATACATCAGCTTGGCCCGCTCGGCATCGGTCTCGACATACTTGGGCGTGAACTGCGCCTCGCTGGCCACGAAGCTGATCCGGGCCGGGATGGGTTCGTCCTGCATGGCGTCCAGCACGATGCGAGCCTCGTCGCCGATGGCCAGCTTGCCGGCCGCGCCGGCCGGCAGGAACACGGTGAAGTACATATCAGCCAGGTTGAGCAGGGACACCACGCGCCCGCCCGCCGGCAGCACCGTGCCGACCTCGATCACGCGATACTCCACGCGGCCGGCCACGGGCGCGCGGATGGTGGCTTCGTCCCGCAGGATCTTCAGGCGGGCGATCTGCGCGTCGGCTTCCACGACCGCCGCCCGGGCTTCGCCAAGGGCGGCCCGCGCGCCGGTCACGCTCGCGCTTTCGCCATCCAGGCCAAGCTGCCGGCGATCCCGTTCGACGGATGAGATCTGGCGGTCCTGGTACAGCTTGACGGCTTCGGTCAGCTCCAGCCGCGCAAGGCGCTGGCGGCTCGCACGGGCATCGATTTCGGCCTGCGCGCGCGATGCGGCCTGCACGGCGCGCTCCCGCGCGGCGGTGGCGAGGTCCAGTTGGGCCAGCAGTTCGGCGTCGTCCTGGCGGGCCACCACGGCACCGGCGGAGAGGGCCTCGCCCTCGCGCACCGGCAGGTCGATCACGCGGCCGCCATACTTCACGGCCACGTCGAGCCGGCCGATTTCCATGCGCCCGTTGCTGTGGACGACAGAGGCCGGCCATGGATCGCGTTGGCCGGCGAACCACCACAGCGCGGTGCCAGTGACGGCGGCAAGGAACAGTGCCGCGATACCCCAGCCTGGTTTTATTTTCATCGGCTACCTGTGCGCTGAATAAGGGAATGCCGCCAAAGGGCTCCAGGGTTTCAGGGCGTCAGGGGAAATGGGAGGGAGGACGATGAAGACAAGCCTTGAACCGCGGGGCGACGGTGTGGGTGAAATGCTATCCGTCGCGCCGGCGCCGTGACTTGATCTAGCGCAAGTCAGTGGCGGCGCCGACACATTTCTGAAGAGGGGTTCTAATTCCTGGTGCCCCAGGATTCATGAAGCCATGCGCGATAAAGGCCCTCAAGGGCTATTCTGCAAAAAGCGCAAACCGTAGGGGCTTCCTTCGCAGAGACGGGCGCGGTTGACATGGATCAACGCCCGCCTGCCGGTCTCGCCGACACTCAATGCAGAAGCGCCGGGATTCCAGTCCGCTGGCGGGCATGGCCTTTCACCGATGCCCGTCCGCATCCGGGCGCGTCAGGTACTGCGGCCTCGCGAGAGAGACGTAACCGATGCATACCCACAGCGACGAAGAATGGATTCAGCGCATCGCGGAGGAGTTGGAGGCTCCTCCGGAGGCCGTGCGGCAAGTGTATCTTGAGGCGCTGCGGGATTTAAGTACGGATGCGCGCATCCATGACTACCTGCGCCTGTTCGTTGTGAAGCGTGTCACCGCTGCGTTGCGCAGGCGCCCGCAGGCGTAGCGCGTGCCGATATGCCGCGCGCCATCGGGGCGCGCGGAAACCGGTTCGCCTCGCGCAAACATCCCGCCCGGCACGCTTTGCGTCTATGGTTGAGGCAGGGCAATGTGTTGGCCGGGAGTTGCGATAAGCCTACCTGATGCCCTCCGTGACGGATCGCCTGTGCCTGTCGCCCACATCGGCGGCAAAAGGCACGGCACAAGCCTGGGGTCATTCAAGGAGAAGAAAATGAAGCGAAAGATGCTTTTGACCATGGCCACGACGGCCGCTCTGGCCGGGCTTGTGCAGCCGGTGTTTGCGCAGCCGGAAACCAAGGGCGAGATGATGACCGCGCCAGGAAAGGCCGCGTTTTCCGAAACAACGAAAGTGGCGGCTACCGTCATGAAGATCGACGCGGCAAGCCGCACTGTCACGTTGAAGGGCCCCAAGGGCCGGGTGTTCGATCTCGCGGTGGGGGACGAAGTGCGCAACTTCGATCAAATCAAGGTAGGCGACAAGGTCGTCGCCGAGTACAAGCAGGCCCTGACGCTGGAACTGAAGAAGGGCGGGGACGGGATTACCGAACGCACCGAACGCGAAGCCGGGGACCGCACCGCCGCGGGCGCGAAGCCGGGCGCGGCGGCAGGCAGGCAGGTGACGGTCGTTGCGAACGTCGTCGCCGTGGACATGAAAAAGCAGCATGTCACGCTGCAGGGCCCGAAAGGAAAGGTCAACCTGAATGTGCAGGATCCGGACCAGTTGAAGAACATCAAGAAGGGCGACCAGGTGCAGGCGGTCTATACGGAGGCCGTGGCCATCGCGGTGGACCCCGCGACCAAATAAGCTGTGTGCCGCATCAGAGCCTGCTGCCAGCTACGGTGRCAGGCCGATGCGGCAGTCGTCCGGATGGCGCCGGTGAGCGAGCGCCACCACCGTCATCCTGCAAGCCATCGCGCGCTTCGCTGCCTGTTTTAAATCCCCCCGCCGCAACCCACTGCAACGCACCATGTCCGACCCCGTGCACCACGGCGGCGCGTGCGTTTTCCTGCGCTGGTGCATGGCCTTTCCTGTTTAGGTAAAAACCCTGAAATAATTGCATTGCAATTGAAGAGATTGCGATTCGCATATTCGCGAACTATTCTCTGGACTATCGGATCGCCTGTCGCGGGTTGATCGTCAACTGGGAAATTCATGATGAAGTTGTTGCTAGATACCTTGTGCGATATCGTCGGCGCGACAGGGCTGCTCACCGCCAGCGACGATCTGGCAGGCTATGTCAGCGACTGGCGCGGCCGCTACAAGGGCACGGCACTTTGCGTTGCGCTGCCGCGCACCACCGAACAGGTTTCGGAACTCGTCAAGGCGTGCGTGGCCGCCGGCGTGGCGGTCCTGCCCCAGGGTGGCAATACCAGCCTGAGCGGTGGCGCGGTGCCGTATGAGCAAGGCAACTGCGTCATCGTCAATCTCTCGCGCATGCGGCGCATTGTGCGCATCGACCCGGCGGACAACTCGATGGAGGTGGAGGCCGGCTGCGTGCTGGCCGAGATCCAGGCCGCGGCCATCGAGGCGGGGCGCTTCTTCCCGATCAGCCTGGGCGCCGAGGGCTCCTGCCAGATCGGCGGCAACATCGCCACCAATGCGGGCGGCACCGGTGTGCTGCGCTATGGCAATACCCGCGAGAACGTGCTCGGCCTGGAAGTCGTCTTGCCGGATGGGCGTATCTGGCGCGGCCTGCGCACCTTGCGCAAGGACAATACCGGGCTTGACCTCAAGCAGATGTTCATCGGCGCGGAAGGCACGCTGGGCATCATCACCGCGGCCACGCTGAAGCTGCACCCGTTGCCGAGCGCGCACGCGATGTCGTGGGTCGCACCGGTCGACGTGGATGCCGCGCTGGCGCTGCTCGGCCTGTTCCAGTCCGCTTGCGGTGCGCGGCTATCCGCTTTCGAGCTGATGAACGCCAGCCAGCTCGACATCGTGCTGGAGCACGTGCCGGGCCAGCATGCGCCGCTCACCGGTGCGCATCCCTGGCATCTGCTGGTGGAGCTCAGCGATACCTGCGACGACGCGCGCTTGCAGGAAGTGCTTGAGGCCACGCTGGAAAAGGGCATGGAGCGCGGCCTGATCGCCGATGCGGCCATTGCCGCCAGCTCCGCGCAGCGCGAGGCGATGTGGAAGCTGCGGCACAGTGTGTCGGAGGGCAACAAGAAGGCGGGCATCGGCCTGACGCTGGACACCGCCGTGCCGGTATCGATGGTGCCCGCTTTCATTGCCGAAGCCACCCGCGCGATCGAAGAGGGCTTCGATGCGCGTGTCGTGGTGGTGGGCCATCTCGGCGACGGCAATATCCATTTCATCCCGTTCTTCGAGTTCGACACCTGGCAGGCCCTGCCCGACCAGGCGAAAACCGCCGCCGCGGTGCGCCGCGCCGGGCACGATGTCGCCGCCAGGTTGAATGGCACCTTCAGCGCGGAGCATGGCGTGGGCCGAACCTTGCTGGATGAGATGCGCCACTACAAGGGCGATGTCGAACTCGACCTGATGCGTACCGTCAAGCGCGCCTTCGATCCGCAGGGCCTGTTCAACCCTGGCAAGCTGATTCCCTGATTTTCAGATTCCTTGATTCCTTGATTCCTTGATTTCCTGATTGCCACCGGCTCAGGCCGGCCTCCCGATTTTTTTTCATTCCGATCCCCCGTCCCCGTAGGAGTACAGCCATGAGTAACGCCGACAAGCCGAGCAATCCATCGCGTCGCGACGCCTTTAAATTGCTGAGCGCCGGCACCGCCGCACTCGCCATGCCGGCGATCTGGACATCGGCCAAGGCGGCCTCGCAACGCATCGTAGTGCGCGACTCCGGCGGCGTCTTTGCCAAGGCGTATGGCGAGGTGTTCTACAAGCCGTTCACCAAGGCCACCGGCATCCAGGTTGTGGGCGTTCCGTCCAACGCGGAGCCCACGGCCCAGATCCGTACCATGGTGGACGCCAAGAACTACAGCTGGGACATGGCATCGATCAGCCAGCCTGCGATCGAGGTCCTGACCACCGACGGAAAGGATTACCTGGAGAAACACGGGCTGGGCGCGGATCCGGTGGTGGCTGGCATCCCGGCGCAATACATGTCGCCCTACGGCGTCGGCACCAACGTGTACACCACCGTGCTGGCCTACCGCACCGATGCGTTCAAGGGCCGCAAGGCGCCCGCGCAATGGAAGGACCTGTGGAACGTGCACGATTTCCCCGGCCGCCGCGCGCTGCGCAAGCATCCCTTCGATACCATCGAGGAAGCGTTGATGGCGGACGGGGTGGCGAACGCATCGGTTTATCCCTGCGACGTGGACCGCGCGCTGCGCAGCCTCGATAAGGTCAAGTCCAGCGTCGCCGTGTGGTGGAGCGGCGGCGCGCAGGTCGAGCAGATGCTCAAGTCGGGCGAGGTGGATCTGGTGGCTACCTGGATCTCGCGCGCGCAGTCCGCCATGGATGCCGGCGCGCCGGTCGCCATCTGCTGGGACCAGCACCTGTGGGGCGTGGACAGCTGGACCATCCTGAAGGGCACGCCCAACGCCGCCGCCTGCCGCGAGTTCATCAAGTTTGCCTCCGACCCCAAGCGCCAGGCGCAGCTCACGCAATACCTGGCCGCCGGCGTCACCCATCCGGACGCATTCAAGTACATCGATGCCAAGCACGCCGCGATGCTGCCGACCTACGCGGACAACATCAAGCGCGGCGTGAAGATCGATGCCAAATACTGGGTCAAGAACCAGGAGCCGGTGCTCGAGAAGTTCAATGCCTGGATCCTGAAGTGAAGCGCATGCGCTGACGTCGGAACTCTCTTGCAAAGGTAAGCGTGATGCAACAAGTAACACAGAAACTGCAGACCAGGCAGCTGTCCAAGCGCTATGGCGATTTCATCGCGCTCGCGCCCACGGACCTCTCGGTTCCGGAGGGCGAATTCCTGACCCTGCTGGGCCCGTCAGGCTCGGGCAAGACGACGCTGCTGAGCCTGATCGCCGGCCTGTCGCAGCCGGATGGCGGCAGCATCCGCATCAACGGCGCGGATGTGACCTACGGCGCGCCTTACGAACGGGACATCGGCATGGTGTTCCAGAACTACGCGCTGTTCCCGCACATGACGATTGCAGAGAACATCGGCTTTCCGCTGAAGATGCGCAAGATGCCGGCGCGGCAGGCGGAGCAGGAGGTCAGCCGTGCGCTGGATCTCGTGCGCCTGCCCCACGTTGCCCATCGCTTGCCCAAGGAACTGTCGGGCGGGCAGCAACAGCGCATCGCGCTGGCGCGTTGCATGGTCTACCGCCCGTCGATCATCCTGATGGACGAGCCGCTGGGCGCGCTGGACAAGAAGCTGCGCGACCAGATGCAACTCGAAATCAAGCGCATCCACCGCGAACTGGGCACCACCATCGTGTATGTGACCCACGACCAGGAAGAGGCGATGACGATGTCCGACCGCATCTGCCTGATGAATAGCGGCAGGATCGAGCAGCTCGGCAGTCCGGCCGATCTCTACTTCCGCCCGCGCACCACCTTCGTGGCGGACTTCCTGGGCGAGTCGAACCTGCTGCCGGCCACGGTCGAAGCGGTCAGCGGCGGCTTGCTCGACGTCAGCTTCGACGGGCTGCCCGCGCGCGGCACGGTGCAGGCCAATGGCGCCGCGTTCCGGCGCGGCGACCGCGCCAAGGTGATGATCCGTCCGCAGAATCTCCATGTCTCGGGGGCGCCGGGCGCGCCGAATACATTGTCGGCGCGGCTGGGCGATATCGTCGTGACGGGCGGTGTGACCAAATCCTACCTGGCACTGCCGGGCGACACGCCGCTGGTGGTGGCGGAACTGACCCGCGGCGCCCCTGGCCGCCATCTGCCTGGCGACACGCTCACGGTGAGCTGGCAGCCTGAAGATGCCGTTGCGATTCCGGAGTAAGCCATGATCACACAAGTCATGAAGGCGGCCGCGACGCCGGCCGCCAAGCGCCGGTCTGCCTGGCACCGCGATTTCCTGCTCGGCGCGCCCACCATCCTGTTCCTGCTGGTCATGCTGGTGTTCCCGGTCGGCCAGCTGATCTGGATGAGCGTGTCGGTGGACGGGCGCATTACCCTGGACCTGTACGCACGCCTGTTCCATTCGTCCGTCTACCTCGACGTGCTGTGGATCACGCTCAAGATCGYGGCCTGGACCACCTTGCTGGCCATCGTCGGCGCTTATCCGGTGGCTTACCTCACGTCGGCCGCCGGCGCGCGGGCAAAGAGCTCGCTGCTGTTCTGGATCCTGCTGCCGTTCTGGACCAGCTTCCTGGTCCGCATGTTTTCGTGGATCGTCCTGCTGGGCCGCAACGGCGTGCTCAACCAGCTCCTCAAGGCGGCTGGCGTGACGGATGCACCCGCCGATCTGCTCTACAACTTCGGCAGCGTGATGGTCGGCATGGTGCACGCCATGATGCCGCTGGCCATCCTGACGATGATCTCCGTGATGGAGAACATCGACCGCCGCCTGCCGCGCGCCGCGCTGACGCTCGGGGCACGCCCCGGCACGGCCTTCTGGCTGGTCTACTTCCCGCTGTCCATGCCTGGCGTGGCCGCGGCGGGCATCATGGTCTTCGTCACCTCGCTTGGCTTCTTCATCACGCCGGCGCTGCTGGGCGGCCGCCGTGAAACCATGATCACGCAGCTCATCATCGACCAGGTCCAGCAAACCATGAACTGGGGCTTTGCCGGCGCCATCTCGATGCTGTTGCTGGTGGCGGCGCTTATCGTGTTCGTGGTCTATGACAAGCTGGTTGGCCTGTCGACCCTGGCCGGCAGCGGCAATGCGCCGGCAGGGCGCCGTTCCGCCACGAACGGCCCGCTGCGTCGCGCCGGCTACCAGTTGCTGGGCGTGCTGGCCACGCTGTCCGACGGGCTGTCGCGCCTGTGGCCGCGCCGTAGCCGCGCGGCGGGCAGCGCGGAGGAGGGCGGCGGCAAGATGCTGTGGGCGGTGGTGATCCTGATTCTGGCCTTCCTGACGTTGCCGGCGCTGCTGATGATCCCGATCTCGTTCACGGGCGGCAGCAGCCTGGACTGGCCGCCACGGGGATTCTCGCTGCAGTGGTACAACGAAGTGTGGGAGTCGCCCACCTGGATGCAGGCCACGGTGCGCTCGCTGGTGGTCGGCGTGGGCACGGGCTTGCTGGCCATGCTGATCGGCACGCCCACGGCGTTCCTGCTGGTGCGTTCGAACATCCGCTGGAAGGCCGCGCTGCTGGCGTTCATCCTGCTGCCGATCATCGTGCCCAGGATGATCACGGCTGTGGGTATCTTCTACTTCTTCTCCAGGCTCAACCTGGTTGGTTCCGCGCTGGGCCTGATCCTCGGCCATACGGTCGTGGCGATTCCCTATGTGGTGATGACCATGATGGCGGTGCTGAAGAACTACGACACCCGCCTGGACCAGGCTGCGCAGAGCCTCGGCGCACGCCCCTGGCAGACCATGCGCTACGTCACGTTCCCGATCCTCGGCGCGGGTCTGTTGTCGTCGTTCCTGTTTGCCTTCGTGACCTCGTTTGACGAGCTGACCATCGCGCTGTTCGTGACCGGCGGTCTCGATTCGACCTTGCCCAAGCAGTTCTGGGACGAAGTGATCCTGAGCGTCTCGCCCACGATTGCCGCGGTGTCGAGCCTGTTGTTTGTCTTTATCGCCGTGGTGATCATGGCCGCGGACCGGTTGCGCCGGCGTAGCGCGGACCGCTGACCCCTTCATTCCTGCTGCATAACCCGCGCAACCAGCTTAACCCGCATAACTRCATAACCGCATAACCAGCCGCCAGTGCGGCACCTCTCCGACAAGACGATGATTGACTCCAAGCAAGTGCAAGGCATTTTTGCCGCCATTCCCACGCCCGTCCAGCCCGACGGTTCGGTTCACGAGAGCGCAACCCGGGCCTTGCTCGACTACCTGATCCGCCAGGGCGCGGACGGTGTGGTGCCGCTTGGCGGCACGGGCGAGTTCGGCTCGCTGTCGCAGCGCGAGCGCGTGCGGATGGCGGAACTGACTGCCAGCCATGTTGCCGGCAGGATGCCGGTCGTTGCCGGCGTGCTGACGCCGGGCCTGCGCGACGGGCTCGATGCCACGCGCGAATTCGCCGCGGCCGGCGTGGATGCGGTGATGGTGGTGACGCCCTACTATACGAATCCCACCCAGCAAGGCATCCGCGATTACTTCATGCGGTTCGCCGACGAGTCGCCCCTGCCGGTCCTGCTCTACGAGATTCCGTACCGCACGCGGATTGCCATCGATCCCAAGGTCATCCATGAACTGTCGCGCCACGAGCGGATCATCGGCATGAAGGCGTGCAATCCGGATCTCTATCAGTTCCTCAAGATCGCGGCCGGCATCGACGAGGGCTTTTCCCTGATGAGCGGCGAAGACACGCTGTTCCCGCTGCATATCGGCGCCGGTGCGCGCGGCGGCGTGCTGAGCACGGCCACCATGCTGCCCAAGACCTGGCGCCTGCTCATGAAACTTGTGCGCGGCGGGAGCATGCAGGAAGCGCTGCTGATGCACCGTGAGCTGATGCCGCTGATCGACCTGGTGTTTTCGGAAACCAATCCTGGCCCGATGAAGTCCGTGCTGCAGGTGATCGGGGTCGATGCACCCGATCTGCTGGAGCCGCTGCTGCCGGCCGCAGCGCAAACCAGCGCACGCCTGCGCGAACAGTTCGAACGCCTGCTGCAAGCCTACGAGTACGCCTGAAGCCAGGCGCGGGTGGCGGGCCGGGCCGGTGGCCCTGGGCACGCCGCCGCGCGCGGGCGGCGTATCAGCGCCCGTACTCCGTGAACTTGGCTTTGGAGATCGAGGTCGCGGCCACTTGCACGTGCTTGGCAAGCTCGGACTCCACCTTTTCCGGCGTCCAGCGCGAGGTCGRCACCGAGATATTGATGGCGGCGACGGGACGGCCGCGGTGATCGAGGATGGGCGCCGCCACGGAGATATCGCCCATCACCGTCTCGTTGGCGATGATCGCGTAGCCTTTCTCCGCAGCATGCTGGATGCGCCGGCGCAGTTTCCCGAGATGCACCTCTGTGTACGGCGTAATGGCGACGCGTTCGCACGCGCCGAGGATGGCTTCGCATTCCGCCTCCGGGAGACGCGACAGGATCGCGGTGCCGGACGACGTGCAGAACGCGGGCAAGCGGCTGCCCACCGCAATATCCATGTTGACCAGATGCCGGCTCAGGATACGCGCGACGAACACGATCTCATGGCCGTCGAGTTCCTGCAGGTTGGTGGTCTCGCCCACGGTGCGGTTGATGTCCTGCAGGTAGGGCAGTGCCTTGTCGATCAGTTCGTTGGCGCGGACGTAGTTGAAGGAGAACTGCAGCAGCTTCGACGTGAGGCCATAGGTCTTTGTTTCCGCGATCCGGCGCAGGTAGCCGAGCGTTTCCAGCGTATAGACGATGCGTTGCGTCGCGCTGCGGTCGAGCTGCGCGGCCTTGGCGATATCGGCCAGCGTCATATGGCGGATCGGCCCGTCGAAGGCATGCAGAACGCGGAAGGTCTTGGCGGTGGAGCCGACAAACAGGGCCGAATCGGTGGGATCCGGTTGTCTGGTTTTTTCCACCGGCTGATCTTCATTGACTGTCGCCGCCGGCTTGCGGGCGCGGGTTGATTTTGGTTCCACTGTCGATCCTGTCGTATTTGGTGCTCACGCGCGCGGCAGGGCATGGCCCGTGGCGCGCGCAGTGGGGATTGTTGTTCGCTTGCATGATGCAAACGAGATGGGAGATGAAATGCTGAACAAGCTCAAAATAGTGTTCGTCGGTGGCGGCAATATGGCAAGCGCCATCATTGCCGGCGTGCTGGCGAATGGCGCCGCCGTGGAAAACCTGACCGTCATCGATCCCGTCGAGGGCATCCGCGAGCGCCTGGCCCGCGAGTATGGGCTCCGGGTACTGCCCGCCGCCGATCGCACGCTCACGGATGCGGACGTCGTGGTCCTTGCCGTCAAGCCACAAGTCATGCGCGTAGTCTGCGAATCCCTGCGCGAATGCCTCGGTGATGCGCTGGTGATCAGCGTGGCAGCCGGCATCCGGCTGCAGGCGCTGGCGGACTGGCTCGGCAACCGCCCGCGCCTGGTCCGCGCGATGCCGAACACACCGGCGCTCATCGGCCAGGGCATCACCGGCATGGCGGCGGCCAGGACCCTGTCGTCAGCCGACCGGAAGATGGCGGATACCATCGCAGGCGCTGTCGGCGAGGTCACGTGGGTGGAGCGCGAAGACCAGCTGGACGCCATCACCGCGCTGTCCGGCAGCGGCCCCGCCTATGTCTTCTACTTCATCGAAGCCATGGAGCAAGCCGCGGAAAAGCTCGGCCTGCCGGCCTGGCAGGGCACCCAGCTCGCGCAGCAGACGTTCCTGGGCGCCGCTGCGCTGGCGCGGGGCAGCAGCGAGGCAGCCGCCACGCTGCGCCAGCGGGTGACCTCGCCCGGCGGCACGACTGCCGCAGGCATCGGCGCCATGGAAAAGAACCATCTCCAGGCCCTGTTCGTCGAGGCCATCCAGGCCGCGGCGCACCGCAGCGCCGAACTCGGGAGCATCGCCTGACAGCCGGATCCGCATACCTGTCCTTCGCCAGCCAGGGCTAGCCGGTATGCAGCCCGGAAGCGTCAGCCGGCCAGTGCCCAGGTCATCATATTTCGATTGATGTAATTGTATATCAATTATTTGGCCTGAGAAGGGACGGAGCGGCGATCATGGCAATCGAGGCAATCGAGGAGAAAGCAGCGACATTGCGCCGTCGCCGGGCGACCGGAGGTGACCGACTGACTACCAGTCGCGCACGCGCCCGGTGTCCGCGTGCACGAACTGCTCTTGCGGATAGAAGCCCACGCCGCCGCCACGCAGCGACAGGGCGGCATCGCGCAGCTCGGCCAGCGGCACGCCGGGCAGGCGGATATCGATGGCCTTGCCGTCCATATGCAGGCTATGGCTGGCCACGCCGCCGCCGCGCGTCTTGCGCAGGCGCGCGTTGGTGGCCGGACTGCGATAGCCGGAGATGACCTGGAAGGGCGCCTCGCAGCACAGTGTTTGTTTCAGGCGGTAAAGCAGTGCGAACAGTTGCGGGTCGATGACGCCGACCTCGCCGGAGTAGTGATCGCGCAGGAACCGGTTGAGCGCGGCCAGCGACTCGGGCACGAACTGCTCGCCCACGGCGTAGACCACGGCGATGCGCTCGCCGGTGTGGGTGTGGTCGAAGGCGAGGCCGCGGGCGTCCGGCAGCGTTGCCAGGGCAGGCAAAGGCGCCAGCGGCAGCACGGCGCCGGCCAGGGCCAGCTTGCCGGTGCGGCTCAGGAACAGGCGGCGGGGTTCGCTCGGCGGTTTGGTCATCGGACGCTTTTCCCTGGACTAATACGGCGATTGTGGGCGCATTGGCGCCGAGGCAAAAGCCCGCCGGCTGGCGGACCGTTGCCGCAGCGCCTCGTCCAGCACCTTGTCGAGCCCGTAGATATCGGGGAAGAAATAAACGCGCCCGTCGGCCTTGACGATGGCAGTGCCGTACGCGAGCACCACCGGCAGCGGCTGTGGCAGCCGCAGCGTGCTGGACTGTCCCCGCTCCATGGCCTCGCGGATGCGCGCTTCGGTCCAGCCGGGTGTGTCCTGCAGCACAAAGCTGGCCAGCGCCACCGGCTCCTCGACACGGATGCAGCCATGGCTCAGGTCGCGCCGGCCGCGCGCGAACAGGCCGGGCGCGGGCGTGTGATGCAGGTAGATATTGTCGTTATTGGGGAAGATGAACTTGATGTCGCCAAGCGCATTCATCGGTCCCGGCCGCTGCCGGATGCGCAGTTGCCCGCGCTGGACGGCGTCCAGGCTGGCCGCCGATAGCGTGGTCACCGCCTTGCCGTCGCCACCGACGAACTCGCAGCCTTGCCGCTCGAAATAGCCGGGGTCGCGGCGCAGCCTGGGCACGGTCTCCGCGCGCGCAATGGAGGGCGGGACGTTCCAGTATGGGCTGAACTCGATAAACCGCATGTCCTCCTTGAAGAGCGGTGTCCGCGTGTCGAGCGCCTTGCCGACGATGACCTTCATCTCCGCCTTGACCTGGACATGGGCGTCGTGGACCTCGTAGGCACGCAACACGAACTCCGGCACGTTGACCACGATCATGCGCGGGCCTTCCAGCAAGGGCGTCCAGCGCAGGCGCTCCAGCGTCAGCTCGATCTGCCGTACGCGGCCGGCGACCGGCGCATTCAGCTGGGCGAACGTTCCCGCGCCGATCTCGCCGTCCGCGTCCAGCCCGTGGCGGGCCTGGAACGCCTTGACGCCATCCACCATCGCGCCTTCGTAGCGTTCCGGGGCTGGCGTGTCCACGGGCAGGTCGCCGAGGGCGATCAGGCGCTGCGTCAGCGCCGGCACGCCGGCGTAGGCCTGGCCGCTCACCAGCTTCCTGCCCGGCAGCGGTGGCAGTGGTGCCTGCCAGGCCGCATGGCCAGCCAGCGCGCGATAGCGGGCAAGCGCCCCGCGCAGGGTGCCATAGAGCGGGAACGCCGGCGCCGCCCGCTGGACTGCCTCGGGCAGATCGTGCCCGGCGACGGCTGCGCGCAGGTAGGCCGACGGATTGAACTGGCCGTCCGGCGCCGCGGCAAAATTCTCGTGGATCGTGCGCGGATCGACCCGGCCGCCGTGCAGGTCGGCGAGATAGTGTTCCATCGCCGCCGTCAGCCTGTCGTCAAGCAAGTCCACGGCTTCAGGCGCCAGCGGCGGGCCGTCYGCCGCCTGGCCAAGCGCGCGGCGCAGGTCCCCGGCGTCATAGTCGCGGGGTTCCAGCCCGTCGGCCGCGGCGGCGGCGAGGATATCGGCCGCCTGCCGTGCTTCGGCGGTGGGGCGGCCCTGCGAGAACCAGAGCGTGGTATCCGCGGCCAGCGTGCCCGCATGGCAGCTCAAGGCCCACGCGCCCAGCAAGCCGGCCACGATTCCGCGCACGGCCGCGCCGTTGCGGCGGAAAAAGGAAGTGCCACGCATCTGCCCGTGCATGGCCGGTCGGGGAAACGTCGGGCGCGGTCGGCCCCTTAACTGTGGAGCGCTTGTCACTGTGGCGTGCTTGTCAAAGGATCGGCTCCTGTATTCCAGCCATCCATCTTGTCCATACGGCGGACAGGTGCCGCCGGCATGGGGCCCGCGGTCCCCGTTGCGCATTCACTCCGGGATCTCGCTGCGGACCATCAGCACCGGCTTGTTGCTCTTGTGCACCACGCCTTCAGCCACGCTGCCCATGACCAGGCGCCGGAAGCCGCGTCGGCCGTGCGTGCCGACCACGATCAGGTCCGCATCCCAGCGGTCGGCTTCCTCCACGATGGTAGCGGAGACCTGCCCGGGGGAAACGGGCGTCTCGAGGACCTTGGTCGTATGCGGAACGCCGGCTTCCGCCAGGCGCGTGGCGGCGGCCGCCAGCGCGTCGCGCCCCACGGCAAGGATACCTTCCATCAGCTTGTCGGGATCGTAGCTGCCAACGGAGAAGAGGATATCGCTGTCGTCCGCGACGAAGAGCACCTTTACCTCGCTGCCGGTCGCCTTGGCGACCGTGATGGCCTGGCTCAGGGCCAGTTCCGAAGAACGGCTGCCGTCCACCGCGAGCAGAATTTTCTGGTACATGATCCGTGCCTCCGGGCTGGATGTCGCAAGGCGGGCGCGCATGGGCGCCGCGTCCACCAGCAGCATAAGGCGCGGCACAGTTGGCGTATTGACGTACGTCAAGCAGCCTGGGCGACGCGCAATACCGCCGCGCCGGCCAGGCGGCCCGCGCGCAGGTCGTCCAGCGCGGCACCCGCCTGCTCCAGCGGATAGACGGTGGTGGCGGTGCGCAGCGGTGTGGCCTGCGCGATCCCCATCAATGCGAGGCCATCTCCGCGCGTGAGGTTGGCCACCGACACGATCGACCGCTCCTCCCATAGCAGGCGATACGGAAAGCCAGGGATGTCGCTCATGTGGATGCCGCCGCAGACCACCGTGCCACCCTTGGCGACGGCTTGCAGCGCCATCGGCACCAGCGCGCCGACCGGCGCGAAAATCAGCGCGGCATCGAGCGGCCGTGGCGCGGGCTGGTCGCTGGGACCCGTCCAGCAGGCTCCGGTGTCGCGGGCGAGCTGGCAGGCGGCGGGGTCGCCGGGCCGCGTGAAGGCGAAGACTTCGCGCTGCTGCGCCACTGCGATCTGCGTCACCAGGTGGGCCGCCGCGCCGAAGCCGTAGATGCCGATACGCCGCGCGTCTCCGGCCATGCGCAGCGTGCGGTAGCCGATCAGGCCCGCGCACAGCAGGGGCGCCGCATGCACGTCGTCGTAGCGCTCCGGGATGGGAAAGCAATAGCGGCTGTTTGCCACGACGTACTCGGCATAGCCGCCGTCGCGCGTATAGCCGGTGAACTGGGGCGTGTCGCACAGGTTTTCGCGCTGCGCCGCGCAGAAGCCGCAGTGCCCGCAGGTCTGCCCGAGCCAGGGTACGCCGACCCGGTCGCCAGGGGCGAGGCCGCTCACGCCTTCGCCGCAGGATTCGATCCTGCCGACGATCTCGTGTCCGGGAATCAGCGCGTTTTTGGGGTGCGCGAGTTCGCCGTCGAGAATGTGCAGGTCGGTGCGGCACACGCCACAAGTGCTTACGGCGATACGGACCTCGCCAGGGCCCGGACGCGGTACCGGCACGCGTGCCAGGCGCAGAACCGGTCCGGCGCCGTCGAAGACCATCGCGCGCATTGAATCCTGCATATTGCCATCCTCCGCGGCCTCACCATGAGGCGCCCGGATTTCATGCTAGGCCATGCCGGCCGCCGGCGCCTGATCCACGTCAACGGGGCACGCAAGGCGGTGCCCCCGGAAAGCTGCGCAAGCCATGATCCAAATCAACATGGACTTCGCGCGGACGTCCAGACTGGAAATGTTGAAAGCGGGCTTGCCGCGGGTGCGGGAGGTAGAGGATGTACAGCAAGATCCTGGTTGCCGTGGACGGCAGCGAATCGGCCGACCGGGCGCTGGCGGAGGCTCTCCACTTGGCCGCCGCGATGGGCTCGGAAGTCACCGTGATGCATGTCATCGATAACAGCTACCTCAGGTACGAGGTTGGCTATGTCGACCTGACAGACCTGCGCGCCAGCCTGCTCGAAGGCGGGCAGTCCCTGCTGGACGAGGCCAAGGCCAAGGCCGCTGCGCAGCAGGTGGCATGCAAGACGCTGATCGTGGACGAGCCGCTGGCGCTGGGCGACGTCGCCAGCGCGATCGAGCAGGCGGCGCAACAAACGCATGCCGAGCTGATCGTGGTGGGCACGCACGGGCGACGCGGCGTGCGGCGCCTGCTGATGGGCAGCGTGGCGGAGGGGCTGGTGCGGCAATGCCGCCAGCCGGTACTGCTGGTGCATGCGCCCCCGGCCGCGGCGTAACGGGGCGTCAGCGGGCAAAAGCGTGGCAACTGGCTTGACGTGAATCAATGGTCCCCCTCCGGACGCTTCCCAGACTGGTTGCTGGCACACCAGCGGCGCGGGAATGTCATGCAGTACGCCAGCATCATGATCAACCTGTCGCTGGCCGGCACGCGGACTACCCGGATCCAGCGTTGAGGAGCCATTGATGGAAGACATCCTGATCGTCTATTACTCGCGCACCGGAACGGCCCGGCAGGCCGCGGAAGCACTGGCGGCGTATTCGGGCTGGCCGCTCGCGGAGGTCAGCGACCAGACCAGCCGCGCCGGCTTGCTGGGCGATGCGCGCTGCGTGTTCGATATCGTGCTGCACCGGCGCGTAGGCTACCGCTACGCCGGCCCGGCGCTGGACAAGTGCCGGCGGCTTGTCATCGTCGCGCCCGTCTGGGTCGGCCACCTTGCCGCTCCCATGCGCAGCTTCCTGCGCGACCACCTGCCGCTGACCTGCGAGACCTCGGTGATCTGCGTGATGGCGCGGCAAGGCGCCTTCACTGCGGCGGCGGAGGTTTCCCGCCTGGCCGCGGCGCCGTCGTCGCCGGTACTGGCGCTGCGCCAGAGCGAGGTGGCCAGCGGGGCGGCACTGCCGGACCTGCGCGCCTTCGCGGACCAGGTGGAAGCCGCGAACGGACGTGCCGGGAGCGCGCAGCGGCCTGCGTGGCTTTCGCCGAAAGAGGCCTGAGCCGCCGCGCCCGCGCGCTACCGCGTTGTTGCCTCAGCGCCCTTGCTTACTGCGCTTACCGCGCTTACTGCGTTATGGCGCTGACGGGAAAGCCCAGCATTCCGCGCCGGCAACGGCACCTGGTCCTCGTTCAGCGATATCGCTTCGGGCTCGGCTCGGCATCGATCGCGCGGCCTGACCCGCATCAGCCGGCTGATCCGGCGCCGGCAATGCGCACCACATGGCCCCATTCGTCGCTGCCCAATGGCTCTTGCGCGCGCCGTTGCCACTCCAGCACCTGAAGGTCCGCGTCGGACGGGTCGCCGCCCTGGCGCGCGCGCGTGGCGATGCGTTCGCGCAGGGTAGCCAGGTCGGCATTGCAATCGACGATGGAAAAAGGCACGCCCCGGCGCGCGGCCAGCGATGCGAAACGCAGCCGCTGCTCGCGCGCCAGGAAGGTCGCGTCGGCGATCATCGGAACGCCCGCGCCGCTGCCAAGCCGGCAGATTCCCAGCAGCCGCCGGTAGACGCGGGCGGTATCGCCAGGCGAGTAATGATCATGACGCAGCGTGGGGTTGCCACGCGGCAGACGCTTGCGCTCCACGTCGGAGCGTACGCGGACCATGGCCGCGGCCAGCGCCAGTTGCTCTGAAACGGTGCTTTTGCCGCTGCCGGAGAGGCCATGCATGATGATAATCGCGCCCGGCCGGCGCGTCAGGACGCCACAGGCCAGCGCAAGCAGATCGTTGCAGCGCACCTGCGTCGCCGCCGCTTGTTCGGCGGTGCTGGTTCCCCCCACGCTGCGCTGGCGCGCCCGCTCAAGCAGCACGCGCGCGCGCACCACGGCGCGCACCGCCGTGTAGAACGGCAGCACGGTCAGGCCGGCATAGTCGCCGCTGCATTCCAGGTAGGTATTGATCAGGCAATAGGCAAGGTCTTGCCGGCCAGCATGCAGCAGATCCATGAAGAGAAAGGCGGTATCGCTGATCGTGTCGATCCAGCGCAGCCCGGCATCGAACTCAAGGCAGTCAAAAGGCGTGGGCGCGCCATCGATCATGACGATATTGCCAAGGTGCAGGTCGCCGTGGCACTCCCGCACATGACCGCTTGCCAGCCGTTTGGCAAACGCGGGCTGCAGGGCCGCGGCCCGTTCGCGCAGGAGCGCCGCCACGCGTGCCGCCGCAGCCGTGCCGGAGGCGAGAGCGGCGACGCCGGCCAAGGCCTGTTCCATCACCGCCGTGATCCGCGCCGGCGTGCCGTGGCCGGTGCCGTCGCCGGCCACGGGCGCAGCCAAGTGGATCGCCGCAAGCCGGCGGGCCAGCGTTTCGATATGGAGACCGGTCAGCCGATTTGTCTCCGCCATGGCGGAAAGCAGGTCTCGCTGCCGGAAGCGGCGCATTTTCACCGCAAACTCCAGCGCCTCGCCAGTACCTTCCACGCGGACATCGCGCTGGCATGGCCCCGCCACGACCGGTACCACGCCGAGATAGAGCGCCGCCGCCATCCTGCGATTCAATTCCACTTCGGCCTCGCAATCCACTTTACGCGCGGCCAGCGTGGAGAAATCGACGAAGTCGAGGTGCACAGGCTTGCGCACCTTGTAAGCAAAGGAGCCGGCCAGGAAGACTTGCGAAATGTGCGTCTCGATGAGGCTGACTTTGTCTACCGGGTGCGGGTAGGCCGCGGGGCACATCAGGGCTTGCGTGAGTACCGCCGAATCCATGCTGGGATCTCCCTGGGTAGCTGTCTCCCTGTTTGCACTCTGGACAGGTCATGCTTCCATGCTATGCGGGCCACCGGAAGCTAGCTTGACGGGGATCAAGCCGGGCGGCGGCTACCCGCCTATATTGAAGCGGCACAGGGGTCTGGCGCGCAACGCTGCGGATGCTTCATGCCGGCAGCCGCTGCGCCGGCGACGGGAGAGCGGCAATGCGGATGAAACGTTCCGATGAGGGCTTGGGCAGCGGCGCCGCGCGTTTGCGCGGCCTCGCGGTTTGCCTTGCGGCCATCCTTTGCGCGGGCTGCGCGGCAGGATCCGAATGGTGGCGGCCGCCCAAGCCCAGGGCCGGCGCCATGGTCCCTGCCGCCCCCGGCGTTATCCGGGATGCCGCTGGGGGCGACAAGATCCGCATCACGACATTTGATCTGGCGCAAGCCGCTGGCCCGGCGTCATTGCATCATTGAGTGGACTCGCCTCGACGCGCACCGGGAGTGCACCATGTCCGAATTGACCAAAGAGCAACTCTCCAGCCTGGTTGCCTTGCTGGACGGCATCGAGCAAAGGATCCGCGGCCAGATGGATGCGGTGGCCGTGACCCGCACTGTGTCCGCGGGCGCCGAGCCGGGCGGCAACGCCGAACTTGCCGGGCAGACCGCTGGGGAGCGCATGGACGATGCGATGACCGAGCACTACCGCATGGAACTGGCCGACATTGCAGCGGCGCGGGCGCGCATCGGCAAGCTGCGCTACGGCGCGTGCCAGGACTGCGGCGAGCCCATTCCCTTTCCGCGCCTGCAAGCGTACCCCACCGCCAGGCGCTGCACGCCATGCCAGCGCAAGCAGGAGCACATGTTCGGGGCGCCGGGCGGCAGGCGATGAACCTCGCCGGTTTTTCCCGCGTCCGGACCCGCCAAGGGGTGTCCGCAAGGTGAGTCCGCAATACAGCCGCTGCAATGGCGGCGGCGAAATAGTGGCTTGCTCGCTCCGATTCTGGCAGGTAGATCACACCAATGGCGCGCTGTAGCAAGGGCGCGCGCACTTCGGCCGCGCTAGAAGGGTTCGGCGATCACGACGGCTTGCGCATTCTGCTCGCCAAAGGAGCCGGCCATGGCGGGGCGGACCGGTCATGGCGCATTGGCCGCGGATGGCTCCGTCAGCAAAAGGCGGAGTTCCACGCCGTCGCTGGCCGGCCGGTCGCCGCGCAGAACGTGGATGCCGCTGCTTTCGGCGAGCCGGAGCATCGCCGTATTGGTCGCCAGCGTGGTCCCGACCAGTTCCCGCGTGCCGTGTGCGCGGCAATAGGCCACCATCTTGCGCAGCAGCAGGCCGCCGATGCCCTGGCGCTTGCAGTCGGAGCGCACCGTCACGGCGAACTCGGCACGCAGGTTGTCGGGGTCGGCCACGGCCCTTACTTCGCCCAGGATGGCCTTCGGCCCGCTGCCTGCCGGACTGACGGCGACGAACGCCATCTCGCGTGCGTAGTCGATCTGGGTCATGCGTGCGAGCTGGGTGTGCGGCGGCTGCCGGATCATGCAAAAAAAACGCATGCGGATATCCTCCGGCGCCAGGGCGGCGAAAAATGCCTGGTAAGCGGGCTCGTCTTCGGGGTGCACCGGGCGCAGCAGCAATGGTGCGCCGTGCCATGTCACCGTTTCCTCAAGCGCTTTGGGATAGGGGCGGATGGCAAGGCGGGCGGCCCCAGGCTGCATGGCGGGGGCCACGCCGATTCGCGCGTCCAGCGCCAGCACGCCGGCGCCATCGGCCAGCAGCGGATTGATATCGAGCTCAACGATTTCCGGCAGGTCGCACAGCAGTTGCGACAGTTGCATCAGGACCTGGTACAGGGCGTCGTGCCGGATTGGCGGCTGGTCCCGGTAGCCGTCGAGCAGCTTCGCAATCCGCGTGCGGCTGACAAGATCTTTCGCCAGGCTGACGTTCAGCGGCGGCAGGGCGATGGCGCGGTCGGCGATGCGCTCCGCGGCGGTGCCGCCGTGGCCGAACAGCACCACCGGGCCGAACACCGGATCGGTGGTGGCGCCCACGATCAGTTCGAACGCGCCTGGCCGGCTGATCATACGCTGCACGGTGAAGCCATCGAGCCGGGCCCGGGGTTGTTCGCCGCGAATGCGGGCCTGCATGCGCTCCAGGGCCTGCCGCAGCTGGCCAGCCGACTGCAGGTTCAGCGCCACGCCGCCCACATCCGATTTATGCGTAATATCCCGCGACAGGATTTTCACGGCAACCGGAAAGCCGAGGGCTTCGGCGGCGGCGACGGCGGTGTCGATATCGCCGGCGGTCCGGGTCTCCACTACGGGGATGCCATAGGCTGCGAGGACGGTGCGGGCCTCGGGCTCTGTCAGCATCGGCCGGTCTGCGGCTAGCGCATCGCGGATGCACTGGCGCGCGCGTTCGGTGTCAGGCGCGGGGCCGGCCGGCACCGATGGCGGCGTCTCCATCAGGAGTTCCTGGTTATGGCGATAGGCCACGGCCTGCAGGAAGCCGCGCACCGCCTGCTCTGGCGTGTCGTAGGTGGGGAGCCCGGCGTGCCGGCAGATCTGGCGCGCGTGCGCCACCGAGTCGCCACCAAGCCAGCTCGCAAATACGGGGCGCGATGCTGTCAACGGCTTGCTTGTCAGGGCGATGGCGATATCGCTGCTGAGCACGATCGCCGTGGGCGCGTGGATGATCAGGATGGCATCGCCGCCAGGGTCCGCCGCAAGCAGCTGCAGGGTTTCCGCATAGCGTTCGACGGGAGCATCCCCGACGATGTCGACGGGATTGCCGTGCGACCAGGTCGGCGGCAGCACCTTGTCCAGCTGCTTGAGCGTGCCGTTCTCCAGCGTGGCCAGCCGACCGCCGCCGAGGATCAAGGCATCGGTAGCCATGACGCCCGCGCCGCCGCCGTTGGTCATGATCGCCAGGCGATCGCCGGCCAGCGGCCGCGCACGCGCAAGCGTCTCCACCGCATCGAACATTTCCTCGGTGGAATACACGCGCAGCATGCCGGCGCGGCGTATCGCCGCGTCATAGATATCGTCGGCGCCCGCCAGCGCGCCCGTGTGCGACGTAGYCGCTTTCGCGCCTTCGGGAACCCGCCCGGCCTTGATGATCAGCACGGGCTTGTTGCGCGCGGCCGCGCGCGCGGCGGACATGAACTTGCGGCCGGACCTGACCGCTTCCACGTAGAGCAGGATCGCCTGCGTGTCCGGTTCGCTGCCGAGGTAGTCGAGTACGTCCGCCAGGTCGACGTCGGCGCTGTCGCCCAGCGAGACGAAGTGCGAAAAACCGATCTGGCGCGATCGCGCCCAGTCGAGCACCGCCGTGGTCAGCGCGCCGGATTGCGAGACGAAGGCCAGCTTGCCGGGCAGGGCGGGCGCATGTGCAAAGCTGGCGTTCAACCCCAGCCCCGGCACCATCAGGCCCACGCAGTTGGGACCGAGGATGCGCAGCAGGTGCGGCCTGGCGGCGCCGAGCATCGCCTGTTGCAGCGTCTCCCCGCTGGATCCGGCCGCACGCGCCAGTCCAGCGGTCAGGACCACGGCGGCCAGGGTGCCGCGTCCGGCGAGTTCGGCGATCAGGCCCGGCACCGTATCGGGCGGCGTGCAGATCACGGCCAGATCGGGCACATCGGGCAGCGCGGCGAGGCGGTGGTAGCAGGGCTGGCCGTTCAGTTCCCGGTACTTCGGGTTCACCGCGTAAATCGGGCCGGCAAAGCCGCCGGCACAGAGGTTGGCCAACACGGTGGCGCCTACGCTGTGCGGGCGCCCGGACGCGCCGATCACGGCGACCGAGCGCGGACGGAACAGGTGTTCCAGGTTGCGGATGCTCATCGTGGTCGGGGCGGTTGGGGTGCATCCGTGCTTGCGCGGGCACGGGAGGGCGCCAGATCGGAATTCAGCCGTGCGCCTGGCCGGTGTTGACCGGAGTATCCGCCAGCCCCGGCGCCAGCACTTGATCCAGCGCAAGCCGCTTGTCCGGGGGCATCGTTCACGCTGGCACCCGCAATTTCCGGTCCCCCCTTATCCGCGGCGCGCTGAGCGCCACCATCCGCGCGCGCCCGGCCCGCACGATGTCCCAGGCCGCGCAGTGCTCTTCCGCCCCGTCGTCCAAGCGGCGGCTGGTCAGTTCACGCAATGCCATGATCCACCCGGGCGTGCCGGCGCGGGTGCGCTATACCGCAAAGCGAAAATGACCGCTGTGCAGCACAATATTGTGTGCCGCGGTCATTTCGAACAGTTGCCGGGCCACCCCTTCGATATCGTCGCGGTGTCCTTCGAAGGCCTGGATCAGGTCCTCCGGCCGGTGYGAGCGCGCACCGAAGTGGTCTTCCAGCGCCTCGGCCGTGATCGCGTAGCTGGCTGGCGTGCCGTTCACGCTGACAGGGCATTCCAGAGAGAGAGCGGCCGGGCAATAAGAGGGGCGGGCTTTGGGGAAAATGATCTGTTTGATGGTCATGGATGGCCCCCCGGGGCGAGAGCAAAGAAAACGACGGAAACGGCGAAAGCGGCGAGCCCGCCCGTGAGCCCGCCGCATCGACTCTCTGCAGTCTAGGCATTGCGGTTGCAGCCGCAAGCCGAACCACGCATATTCCTGACGGACGTCAAGCCGGCACAAGGCGGCACGCGTGGTGCGCGGCCTGCGCGAAAGCGTGCAGGCGATGCCGCTGCGTCTGCACGGGGAGGTGCCAGGCTCGGTGGCCGGGTTGCTGAAGATTCCTGGCATTGGGCCCAGGCGGGCGCGCACGCTGCCGCACGAGCTGGATATCGGGGGCCGCGCGCCTTGCCAGGTTTCCGGATCCGGCCTAGATCCGGTCCAGCGCGTCAAGATCCAGCAGTGTCACGCGCTTGCCTTTTACATCGATGAAGCCGTCGCGCTGGAAGCGCGACAAGGTGCGGCTGACGGTCTCGAGCTTCATGCCCAGGTAGCTGCCGATTTCTTCGCGCGTCATGCGCAGGGTGAGTTCGCTGCGGGAGTAGCCGCGCGCATGCTGGCGCGCCGAGATATTGAGCAGGAATGCCGCCACGCGCTGGTCGGCGCAAAGGCTGGCGAGCAGCAGCATGACACCTGATTCACGCACGATTTCGCTGCTTAGCATCCGGTGCACGTGCTGTTGCAGGGAGCGCATTTCCCGGCAGAGCGCTTCGAGCAGGTGGAAGGGGATCACGCATACGGCGCTGTCTTCCAGGGCAATGGCGTCGCAGGCGTGGTGCTCGGTGCAGATGCCATCGAGCCCAAGCGTCTCGCCAGTGAGGAAGAAGCCGCTCACCTGTTCGCAGCCGTTCTGGTGCGAGACCACCGTCTTGAACGATCCGGAGCGCAGGGCGTAGATGCTCTGGAACGCGTCGCCGGCGCGGTAAAGCGCCTCGCCGCGCCGGACCATGCGCCAGTTATGGATCATGGTATCGAGCCTGGAGCGATCCGCATCGTTCAGGTTGCCGCCCATGCAGATGGCGCGCATTGCGCAGCTTGAGCAGTTTGCCCTGTGGGCCACGCCGGCAGGTGGCGCACTATCCCCGTGCGGGGACGCGAGGACCTCGGCGTCGAGGAATCCTATGTGCGCGTCTGACGGTGCTTCCCGCTGCAGATACTCTGACATGGCAGTTTCCTTTGTCTTCTGGCCCCCGCCGGTTCGGCTGGCCACGGTTGTGGTGCGCTCTTGCTGTCGGCGCCGGCGCTGCGTCTTGCCGGCGTAAAGGACGGCGCGGGCTATGCCGTGGCGTCTTCCGGTTCTGTTGTTCTCGCGGCTCTTTTGTCCGCCGCGAGGCGGAGCAGCGCGCTACGCAGCGCGTCGAACTCCATGGTCTTGTCGAAAAAGAGCGATGCGCCCGCCTGCAGGTAGGCGCTGCGCATCGGCGGCACCGAGCAGTTGCTCAGGACTACCACCGTTGCATGGCGGCGCATCCGCTTCAGTTCCTCCAGCACTTTCAGCCAGGATCCTCCGTACCGGCCCAGGCTGAGAATGACGACGTCGGGCAGGAGGATCTGGGCTGCCAGCAGCGCCGCACGCGGATCCCGGGCCAAGGCGAGYAACTCCAGCTCCCTGATCGATCGCAGCATCCTGGTCTGCCGCGAGCCGATGAGGGTGGAGTCCTCAAGCAACAGCACGGTCAGGGGGGCAGGACGGGCGGGCAGGTTCATGTGTCCGAGTATGGTGAACGGCGGGGCAGCCGGAAAGAAGGGACGGCTGAGAGTGTCGTCCGGAAAGAGAAGGCCCTTGTCAGGGAAACCTGACAAGGGCCTTCAGCTATCTGGCCGATAGCGCCAGCCACTTCGGCCTCGCAGAATGGCGAGCGCATCCCGGTCAGCGTGTGCATTTCGCACAAATCGGCTACCTTTACAGCAGAGTCTGCGGCGATCCCCGCGGGGCTCGCTGACCCTCCGGGAGCCTCCGGGAGCATTTCGCGACCAGCCATGGCGACTAATCAGCCTCCACCACCGGACCCGCCTTCCCCTAAGACATCGCTGTACGCCACGCTTGGCGAGTTGGTGGCAGCCGGCGCGATGCTTTTGCTGTTCATGCTGCTGGTGCTCTGGTTCGTCTCCGCGCTCGCTCCCGAGGCAAGCGGCCTTGCCGYGCCCATGCTTGGTGCCTGGGGCCTGGCGGTGGCTGTCATGCTGGCCTTGCTGCTGGTACGCCTGCGGCGGCTGCGGCGCGCCGCGCAAGAGAACCTGGCGCGTACCCAGGGAAGCGAAGCCCGGCTGGCAGGGATCATCCGTTCGTCGATGGAGGCCATCATCACGGTGGACGAAGGGCAGCACATCGTGCTGTTCAACCCCACGGCGGAGCGTCTTTTCGGTTGCAAAGCCGCAGCGGCGATCGGCAAGCCGCTTGGGGATTTCATGCCGGCGCGTTTCCGTGTATCGCATGAGGCGCACGTGCGCCGCTTCGGCGTGACGGGGGTCACGGAACGGCAGATGGGCCAGCAGCGTGTGCTGCATGCGTTGCGCCAGGACGGAACGGAGTTCCCGATCGAAGCATCGATCTCCCAGACCCAGGACGGTGGCGGCAAGCTGTTTACCGTCATCCTGCGGGACACCACGGAGCGGGTGAGGGCGGAGGCGGCCTTGCGGCGCTCGCGGGAAGAGCTTCAGCAGTTGTCCGACCGGGTCCAGGCGTCGCGGGAAGACGAGCGGCGCCGCATTGCCCGCGAACTGCACGACGACCTCGGCCAGCGGCTGAGCGCGCTGAAGATGGACCTGGCGATCCTTGCAAGTGATCTCAAGGACGCGGGAACGCCTCCTGACCTGCTGGACCAGGCCGCCGCCATGCACCTTGTGATTGACGAGACCGTGGCTTCGGTGCGGCGCATCGCGGCCGACCTGCGCCCGGCATTGCTGGACGAGCTTGGCCTGATCCCGGCGATCGAATGGCTGGCGAAGGAGTTCTCCGCGCGCTATGGCATCACCGTCATCACCCACGCCGCGGAGGAGGAAGACGTTGGCGAGCGCGCGGCCACCGCGGTATTCCGTATCGTGCAGGAGGCGCTCAGCAATGTCGTGCAGCATGCCCACGCCGACCGGGTCGATATCGAACTGGTTCGCCAGGACGACCACTACGAACTGACAGTGCGGGACAATGGCCGCGGCAATGCCGCCACGCCGCCAGCCGGCGGCGAGCGCGTATCGCTGGGGCTGGTCGGGATCCGGGAGCGCGCACGGCTGCTTCGCGGCACAGTGGCGACCAGGCAGGCACCAGGCGGTGGTTTCTGCCTGACCGTACGCTTCCCGCTTGGCCTGACCTCGAGCGTGGAGGCAAGCACATGATTCCCGTGATGATCGCCGACGACCACGCCGTGGTACGCGACGGCCTGCGCCATATCCTGAGCCGCGCAGGCGGCTTCGAGGTGGTGGCCGAGGCGGTGGATGGCAACGCCGTGCTCCAGATGGCGCGCGACTGCAAGCCCCGCGTCATCCTGCTCGACCTCTCCATGCCCGGCCGCAGCGGGCTGGAACTGATCAGGCAGTTGCGCGTGGAGCAGCCCGAGTTGCGTATCCTGGTACTAACCATGCATGCCGAGGAGCAATACGTGGTGCGCGCGTTCCGGGCGGGGGCGGCGGGCTATCTGACCAAGGAAAGCGCGGCCACGGAACTGGTCAGCGCCATCGGCAAGGTCGCGGCCGGTGGCATCTACGTGAGCCCCGCGATGGCCGAGAAACTGGCCAACAGCCTGCAGGACGAGCACCGCGAGGATCCCCACCTGCGCCTGTCGGACCGCGAAATGGAGGTCTACCGCCGCCTTGTACTGGGCGAGCCGCTTACGGAGATCGCCGCCGGGCTCTGCGTCAGCGCCAAGACGGTGAGCACCTACAAGATGCGACTGATGGAGAAGCTGAAGTTGCCCAGCGAGGCGGCGCTGGTGCGCTACGCGATCCACCATCGCCTGTTCGACGAAGGGGATATCTAGCGCCTGGCACCCAGGACGCCGCGCTTGATCTGGAACAAGGTGCGATATGGGCGCTGTGCCACCATGAAGTAAGGGCCCGATCCCGATTTGGGCTCTTCACTGCAAGGAGGCGACAATGAGCAACGTGCGAATTTACGACCCGCTATCGATCGAACCGGTGGGTGACATGCTGCAAGGCATGTTGCGCGCTTTTCGCGGCAGCAATGAAGGCGGGTTCTCGTTCAAGGTCGATGTGACCGAGTCCGACAAGGACTACAAACTGGTCGCGGAAATTCCCGGCGCAAGGAAGGAAGATATTGAAGTATCCGTCGATCGCGGCACGGTGATGATCTCGGCCAAGGTGGAAAAGTCTTCCGAACAGAAGGACGGCGAGCGCGTGATCCGGCGCGAGCGCTACAGCGGGTCGATGCAACGCGCCTTTACGCTCGACAGCACGGTGGACGAGAGCAAGGTCGATGCCAGCTACGAGAACGGCGTGCTCCGGGTGGTACTGCCCAAAAAGGAGGCCTCGCCGCAGCAGCGCGTGACCATCCGCTGATATCGCCGTCTTCCGGGTCCGCCCGCGGGCGCGCTCGCCAATACACGGAGTACATCATGGACTACCGGACCGTGCTGGTCGCGCTCGGAGCGGATCCCGCCTGCGCGTCTCGCATCAGGATGGCCGCCGACCTGGCAGCCGCCTTTGGCGCGCATATCACCGGCGTCAGCGCCACCGGCCTGCGCATGGATCCGATCCGTGACGCCGGCGAAGACGCCGCGCGGCATCTGGCGGCCTCCCGTGGCCGGCTGCTGTCCCAAGCGGTGTTGCAGGGAGAGTTGCTGAGCGAAACCATGAAAGCGTACGCGCCGGGCGTGCCGTACTCGCATCGCGCGGTGGAAGAGGAAACCGGCTGGGTCGTGGCGCAGGAAGCCCGCGTCGCCGACCTGGTGGTGATGGCCCGGCCGGTGGCAACGCAGGATGTGTCCTTGCTAGGCGCCGGGGCGGCCGAGTACGTGCTGCTCAACGCGGGCCGCCCGGTCTTGCTGGCGCCGGCGGAGTTCAGGCGGCTGCATGGCGGGCACGTGGTCATCGCGTGGGATGGGCAGCGCGAGGCGGCCCGCGCCGTGGCCGATGCCATGCCCTTGCTGCTGCGCGCCAGCCACGTCACCGTCGTCGGCGTGTGGGACGATCGCGGCGAGCCGCAGGCAGACTCGGAGCCGGTGGCCGGCTTGCGGCATTACCTGCAGCGACACGGCATTGTTGCCGGCGTGCGCAACGTGCAGAAGGCGGGGCCGGTAGGCGCCAACCTCCTCGACGCGGCCAGCGCGTTGGGAGCCGACATGCTGGTGGCCGGAGGCTACGGGCACTCGCGCTTGCGCGAGCTGGTCATGGGTGGCACCACGCGCACCCTGATGTATCAGGCGCCGGTGCCACTGCTGTTGTCGCATTGACAGGGCGCCGCCATGCAACTGCAATTTCTCGGCGCCACAGACACGGTCACGGGCTCCAAGTATGTGCTCGACACAGGCCACAGCCGCGTCATGGTGGACTGCGGACTGTTCCAGGGCTACAAGGCACTGCGCCTGCGCAACTGGGACCGCTTGCCGGTCGATCCGGCCACGCTCGATGCGGTAGTGCTCACGCACTCGCATATCGACCATAGCGGGTACCTGCCGCTGCTGGTGCGCAACGGCTTTCGAGGGCGGGTGTTCTGCACCATGGGCACTGCCCAGCTGTGCAACATCCTGCTGCCCGACAGCGCGCATCTGGCGGTGGAGGATGCGCACTACGCCAACCGCAAGGGGTTTTCGCGCCACCAGCCCGCGCTGCCGCTCTACGACGGCGCGGATGCCGTGCGCGCCTTGCGCCGGCTCGACCCGTTCCACTACGATACGCGGGTGAGGGTGACGGCCGACGTGGAGGCGGAGTTCCATCGCGCAGGGCACATCATCGGCTCGGCGATTGTCACTTTGCATGTGGACGGCAAGCGGATCGTATTCTCGGGTGACCTGGGGCGGCAGCAGGACATCGTGATGCGCGCCCCGGAGATCGTTCGCGAGGCGGATCACCTGCTGGTGGAGTCCACCTATGGCGACCGCGCCCATCCCGCGGACGATCCGTTCGACGCGCTGGGCGAAATCGTCAGCCGCACCATTGGCCGCGGCGGCAGCGTGGTGATCCCCGCATTTGCCGTCGGGCGCACCCAGGCGCTGSTGTACTGCCTCTACAAGCTACGCCAGCAGAACCGCATTCCGCACGTGCCGGTCTACCTCAACAGCCCAATGGCCATCGACGCCACCACGGTCTTTGCGTTGCACCCGGACGAACTGCGGATCGACCGCGCCGCCTGCGCGGCAGCCTGCAATATGGCCATCCTGATCCAGAGCATGCAGCAGTCCGTCTGGCTGAACCGCGACCATACGCCCAAGATCATCCTGGCCGGCGGGGGCATGGCTACCGGAGGGCGGGTGGTGCATCACCTGGAGACGTATGGGCAGGATGCGCGCAATACGATATTGCTGTCGGGGTTCCAGGCTGCCGGTACGCGCGGTGCCGCGCTGGCGTCGGGGATGCGGGAGTTGCGGATCCACGGGAAGCAGGTTGTGATCCAGGCTTCGGTGGCGCAGATTACTTCGCTCTCGGCGCATGCTGATGCCAACGAACTRATGACATGGCTGGGCGGCTTCGGCAGCGCGCCGCGGCGGACTTTCGTGGTGCACGGGGAGCCGGCGGCTAGTGATGCCTTGCGGCAGCGGATTGAGCGGGAGTTGCGTTGGGCGGTTACGATGCCGGAGTATCTTCGGTCGTATTTGTTGGATTAGGGGAGGGGAGGGGGTGGGGTTTAACTGCAACTGCAACTGCTTAACGTCAAAGTCAAAAGCTTAAAGTCAAAGGCAGTTTCACCACCCCTGCGGGGCGGCGACCTACTTTTTTGTCTTGCCAAAAAAGTAGGCAAAAAAGGCGCGCCGGATGGGGCGACCCCCCCTCGTCGGCAGACAAAAAGAGCGGCCGGGGGCCAAACTCACATCGCCTTAAGGCGATGCTCAAACATGGCCCCCTCTTTTCCGCTCTTTTTGCCTGCCGACGAGGCGCCCCATACGGCCTGGTACACCTGCACGGCTCGCTTCGCATCGCGGGACGGTGTTTGCCGCCCCTCGGGCGGTAAACACGGCTACACCGAATCGCTGATCTGGCGATATCGCACATCGCCGAAATCTCTTGGCTCTTCGGACGCCAAACTCCCAGTTTCCATGCGCCGGCTGCCACTTGCTATCCGCTGGGTTGCTCCCACGCTTGCGGGCGGGGGGCAGTTCGCAGGAGCTAGCCCGTCAAACCAACGATTGGTAGCCGTGTGGAGCGCCCCCAAGGGCGGGCCACACCGTCCCGCGATGCGAAGCGAGCCGTGCAGGTGTACCAGGCCGTATGGGGCGCCTCGGGATCCGGCGAAAAGAGCGGAAAAGAGGGACCCATGTTTGAGTATCGCCTTAAGGCGATGCGAGTTTGGGTCCCGGCCGCTCTTTTCGCCGGATCCCGAGGGGGTGTCGCCCCATCC